>WRKG01000262.1 GCA_009778185.1 Bacillota bacterium | reverse complement strand
GCTCTGCTCTGCTCTGCTCTGCTCTGCTCTGCTCTGCTCTGCTCTGCTCTGCTCTGCTCTGCTCTGCTCTGCTCTGCTCTGCTCTGCTCATTATGTTAATTTCATAAAAATTCATATTTGTCAAATCCTTTATAGTTTTATTTTTTGGTAATTTTGTTGATTTATTGAAATATTTTGCTATCTTATAGCTTATTTTGTTAAATTTTGTTCTTAACACAAAATTTTATAATTACAAGTAATTTCACATTGCATTTTTGTTTATTAGTGCTATAATTATAATGTACAAAAACATAAGCAAAGGAGAAATACCATGTATAAAATTTTGGAAAATAGCGAACGATTAACCGCAGACGAAATTATGGAAAAATACGAAGGAAACTGGGTTTACATAGTCGATACGCATGGACCGCTTTTTGGTTGGTTTGAAACAGGAATTGTCGCAGTTGTTGGCGACGATCCCTTTGAAGATTACCAAACAGGAATTTATCGCAATTTTGAAGCCAAATACAACGGTAGAGTTATCGGTTGGGCTATCAACTTGCCGAGCGAAATAAACGTTTTTGGATTTAGGGAGGAGGTTCCTATTGAAAACCTATAGCATAGAATATTTTCACAAAGAAAGCCTAAAAATACAAAATAACTCAATACATATTCCGTTGATAACGATAGATACATCTCGTAAGCCAGCAAAAGCGATTTCGCTACAGTTAGACACAGGCGCGTTTATAACAACTATGCCTAAAAATGAGGCGGTTGACAACGGCTATAAAGTAATAGAAGAAAACGGTTGTGTAATTTCTGGGTTTAGCGAAAAAGGCTTATTGTGCGATTTGCGAGTGATTCCTGTGCTAGTATTTTGCGGTTTCGCCATTGAAAACGCCATTTTTGCCACGCCCCACGACGATAACGTTAAAATAGCAAGCGTTCTAGGAATGAACATACTAGAAAACTTTGATTTAGGGCTAAATTTTACCAACAATGAAATCTTTGTAGCTGTTCGCTCCAACTTTATTAGTCAAAAGCCTAAATATCAAAGTGGAGCAGTACATTTACTAGAAGAATCCCAGTATAAAAATTTTTAGCACTTTACTTTTGCAACCTACCGCCAGCCCGCAAAATCGCCACTTTCGCCAACTCCAAAGTAGAATCCACATACGGAAAACCAATCCCATATTTTTCAAATGCAAGCGGCAACTCTGTGCATGAAAGCACAAATATTTCTACACCTTGTTGTGCTAAACTTTGCAAAACCGCCAAAAAATCCGCTGTTTTTATTGGTTGGTTGGCTTTTATTCCTGTGTAAATTACTTGGTTGACAATTTGTTGCTGTTCAAAGTTTGGCGTTATTATGTCAACATTTTGGTAATATTGGCGAAAGTTTACGCATTTCATAAAGCCCTCTGTGCCTAAAATTGCCGCTTTTTTTGTTTGGGATTTTTCGCAAATTTCCATTGTTGCGTTTGCGGTTGCTTTTACCATGTTTAGCACAGGAATATCCACCGATTGCACAATTTCATTATAAAAATAATGTGCAGTATTGCAGGAAAGCAGCAAAAAATCCGCACCTGCGACTTGCAGGCGTTTTGCCGATTGTTGTAAATATGGCAATGGATTTTCTGCTGTTTTAGCATTCCCGTTTTGTTGTGCCAATAAAAAAGCTGTTCTATCGGGAATTTTTGTATTGTTGTCAACTATAATGGGAATATGCTCGCTGTCGGTGGCGGCGGCTGTGTTTGCTATAATTTTTTGAAACAAATCTGCTGTTGCGGTTGGGCCCATTCCGCCTATTATTCCTATTGTTTTCATGGTTGTTCCTTTTCAAGTTTTGAATTTTTCAAAAGCCCATTCGTGCAAAGTTATAGCGTCTTCAAATCGATAATGAATGGATTCTGGATTTTGATAGCCGTCCGTTATGCCAAGTTGTACGCAAATATGTTGGTTGCCATCTTTTTCTGCGGCAGATACAAAACTGGATTTCCAAATGAAATATCCTGTTTTTACGCCAAATGCAGGAGCATACTGTTTATTGGGATCGTCCTTTTTTGTGTGTAATAATGCGTTTGTTTGCTCAAATATATATTGTTGCTTATCACTTTGGCAAGTGTACGTTGGCGTGTTTACTATTTTTTTGAATACAGTATTTTGCAAAGCGTATTTTGTTAATATTGCAATATCGGTTGCGGTAGCTGTGGGAAAAACTCCAGCAACTGGCATTCCGCTTGGAGAGTTAAGGTTATAAGAAAGCATTCCGATATTTTGTGCGAAAGTGTTCATCTTTACAATAAATTTTTCTCGTGAGCCAGCAAAATGAATTGCTATAGCTTCGGCGGCATCGTTGCCACTGTTTAACATTAGCCCGTATAGCAAATCTTCTAACGAGATTTTTTCGCCCGTTGTTAGCCCAATTATTCCGCCCTCTGCTATTATTTCGGGAATTGTAACAATTTCAGCTAAATTTCCCTCTTCTAGTGCAATAAGAGCGGTTACAATTTTTACAGTAGAGTACAAACGGGCTTGTACATCTGCATTTTTTTCGTATAAAATTTCGCCAGTTTTGTTATCCATAATGCAAACGCAATGTGCGTGTACAAATGGGAAATTATCCTCCGCAAACGGGATATTATTTTGCCGTGCGTATTCTTCTGCAAAACTGCCGATTTTGCCGTAAATTGTTAGCTTTTCGCAATTCAAAAATGCCTCTTCGCCGATAACTGTACAGGACGGCGGAATGTTTATCTGCCGCAAATTTGTGCAGTTGCCAAACGCTCGGCGATGTATTTCCAAAACTTTGTCGTTCATAACAACCTCGCGCAATTTTTGACAACGGCTAAATGCACTTTCTTCCAAAATGCGCAAATTTTTTGGCAGAACAACTCTTGTTAAACTGTTGCAATCCAAAAATGAGCGATAGCCAATATTGCTGATTGTATCAGGAAAATCCACTTGCAAAATGTTACTGTTAAAAAAGGCAAATCTTCCCACACTGCGAACGAGATTTCCATTTATTTGATTGGGAATTTTCGTTCGCAAATCTTTTGCGGTATATTTTATTATTTTGGCATATTTTGGAAAAACCGCTATATCGTACAAATTACTGTGAATGGTTTTTGCTTGTAAATCGGACGTACTATAACTTAAAGATGTGCCAAAAACCACATCTACAGCAAGTTCCAGTTGCATTAAACGGCTGCCTTTGATTAAAGTTAAATCGTTTGGAGTAATTTTATCGTGCATTAGTTTTGTCAACTGCTCAAATGATTCTGCATAATGTACTTCTATGTTGGGATTTATCGCAGTTTCGGCAATAAATTTGGCAAATTTTCCGTAAAAAATTAAAATATCTATTGCCGATTTTGCGACAAGTTCGCCAACAGATTTATGGGCTTCTTCTGCATACCAACCTAATTCTGCCATATCTGCCAAAATAGCGATGTTTTTACCGTTCGCTTGTTTTGGCGGAAGATACGGGATATTTTCCAACATTGACTGCATACTTTCCAAAGAGGCGTTAAAGCAATCTAAAAATAAGTTGTAATTGCCAATTTTAAGGAAGTTTTGTCTAAAGCCTTTTGCTTGATATTCTGAAAAGCCAATTTTTATTTGCTCGATAGTTATCCTTGCAAATTTTAACGCAACAAAAGCCGCCAACGCATTATAAACATTGTGTTTTCCGAAAAAATTTATTTGCAAGTTTGCAATAACTTCTCCGTTATGAGAAACATCAAATTTTGTGCCATTTGTCAACGGCTTTATATTTGTTGCACGAAAGTCCGATTGTGGATTATCCAAGCTATAAAAAATTTTTTGTACTTTGTTGTCAACCGTTGCGTTAAATTGCAATTTGTCATCGGCGTTCATAATCAACAAACCGTTCGGCGGCATTTCTTTTAGCGGCATAAGGCAAGCCGCCAAAACTTCCTCTTTGGAAGAGAATCTGCCCATGTGTGCTGTGCCAACCAAAGTTACAATAAGCATATTTGGCTTTGTTATTTTGGATTCTCTAGTTGGTTTTGCACTTTCGGCTATTTCTTGTACATAATATTTGTGAGATTTTTGTAAATTTTGCATAGTTATTGCAACATTACGCAAAGCGTTTCCATTGTTGAGATGCCCATTTGTTGGTGCATTTTTCTGCAAAGTGTGATATATCATTTGCGTTGTGGTTGTTTTGCCTACACTGCCAGTGATTCCTATTGTGTACGGCGAAAACTGGTTTCTAAATTTTTCGAGCAACGCAACAAAACTATCCAAAACATTGGGCAAAATTAAGCAAGGATAATTTTTTATTTGTTGAGAATGCACTAGCAAAGTTGCACCATTTTTTATGGCTAAATCGGCAATTTTTTCAACTTCGGTTGCTTGCGGTATGTACGCATTTGCGTTTTCGTCCAAAATAAATGCAATATCGCTAGCAGTTGCATCCTTGGCGAATACGGCTTTTTTGTACGTTTGATTTAGTTCAAAATTTTCAAAAGTATTTTGCATAAACTTTAGAGTAATTTGTGTGTTTTCGGCATTTTCAGTAACTTCTTCAAGTGGTTCATTTTTGGCAAGTTTATCTTGTTTTTGAAATAAATTTCCAGTTTTAATTTTATTGAAAAGTTTCATTGGATTTTCTCCTTTTTGTGTTAATTTACAATGGCGACCGTTCCCACAAAATGCTAATTCTCCGCAAACACAATATCATTTTGCCGTGCATATTCTTCCGCAAAACTGCCGATTTCGCCGTAAATTGTCAACTGCTCGCAATTCAAAAAAGCATCTTCTTCGATAACTGTACAGCTTGGCGGGATATTTATTTTTTGCAAGTTTGTACATTCCGCAAACGCACGGCTGTGAATTTCTAGCACTTTATTGCCCATTGTAACTTGCTGTAAATTTTCGCAATGCACAAAAGCACTGCTATCTAATAGCCGTAAATTTGGCGGCAAATTAACCTTTGTTAAATTTTTGCATAGCGAAAACGCTTGTTTTCGTATATTGAGAACAGTTTCGGGAAAAGTTACGCTTGTAATTTCACTTTTCATAAATGCGGTTTCGCCTATTGAATATACAGGTTGACCATTTATTTTTGGCGGAATTATAACACGCATTTCTTCGCTAGTGTAATCGATTATTTTGGCGTATTTGTAGGCTGCTATTGCAGTATAATTTGCAGAATGTACAATTTCGCCTTGTGCCTCTTTTTTTAGCAAATTTTTGAACCACGTACCGAAAGCAATGTCAACGGCTAAATCTAGCAATTTGCGATGGTTGCCTTTTATTAAAACTAAATCGTCCGTTTTGATTATTGTTGACATTGTTTCTACTAGTTGGTCGAAAGTTGTAACTTGCAAGGTTTGCAAATTTGGATTTTTCGCCTGTGCAATGTCAAGGGCAATTTTAATTTTTTCTCCATAACCCACAAAAGTGTTTACGTTCGATTTCGCAATCATTTCTCCGATTGACTGATAAATTTCGTCTGTGTAATAAGTCCAATCCAAAATATCCGCCAAAAATAATATATAGTTGCCATTTTCGCTAATCGGCGGCAAAAACGGAATCAAATCCAACAGCGATTCAATATTTTCGAACGAATTGTTAAAGCAATCCAAATAAAGATTGTAGTTTCCAATTTTGCAAAAATTTTGGCGGATTCCTTGCGGAAAATATTTTACAAATCCGTTTTGTATATCCTCAATAGTAAGTTCGGTTAAATTTAGAGCCACAAAAGCCGCCAAAGTGTTATAAACATTGTGCAAGCCAAAAAAATTTGTTTGCAAGTTGGCAATAATTTTTTCCTTATGCAAAACATCAAAAGTTGTGCTGTCAAGTTCCGTTTTTATGTTTACCGCACGATAATCAGCTTGCGGATTATTTATTCCATAGTAAATTTTTTGCAAGCGAGTTTTTGCGGCGGTTTGCAGTTCGTCATCGGCGTTCATAATAAGCAAGCCATCGTCGGGCATAATTTTTTCTGGTGCAAGACAAGCCGCCAAAACGTCCAATTTTGTGGCGGATTCTTCCAAATGAGCCGTGCCTATAAGCGTTACAATTAGAACGTTTGGCATAATCGGCGAAACCATTTCGGTTGACAAATTGACTTCTGATATTTCTTGTACATAATATTTGTGAGCATGGTTTAAGCGGCGAGTAACCAAAGCGAAATTTTCCAAATCGTTGTGATTGCCAGCGTGTCCGTGCGTGCTTACGTGATCTAGCAAAGTTTGGCGGATAATTTGCGTAGTTGTAGTTTTGCCAACGCTACCAATTACCGCTATTGTGAACGGAGAAAACTGTTCGCGGTATTTTTTGGTCAAATTTATAAAAGTTTCCTCTACATTCGGCACAATTAGGCAGGGATAATCCTTTATTTGAGATGTATGTACCAACAATTTTGCACCATTTTGCATTGCTTGATGAGCCAATTCTTCGATGGTTTCTTCGTCCATTTGCATAAGATTTCCATACGTATTTGCTTGCATTACAACGATTTCCTTGGTTACAAGCATAAAAACAATATCATTTTTTTTGGCATTTTTGGCAAAAGCCAACTTATTATATGCAACCGATTCTTTGGGAATCTCCAAACCAAGAGCATCGCAAACAAACCGAGTTGTCAACCTTGTATTATACAACGTGTTAATTTTGTATTTTACCGTTTTGATAATTTTGTCATGGGCATTTATCAATGTTTTATTTTGGATATTTCCGTTTAGCACACTTAATGTTGGAATTATCGGAAAAAGATTGCCAAAGTAGTTATTATACGTATAACACGGGATATATTCCTCGGCGGATATTTTGACAACTCCATTTTCTTTTTGTAGCGTTATTGCAGCAATTATACTTTGCCGTGCTGCTGGATTTTCGTTGCCGCTGTACAAACTTCCCAAGGAATAAAATACAGGAACGGCTTTTCCGCTTTCTGATTGGATAATATCGTATTCGCGGATTTTATTTGGCGTATGAAAACATATATAATCCGCACCACTATCGGCGATTCTTTGGGCAAGCACAGGAATATTTCCGCCTGTAGCAAACAAACAAACCAAAATAAATTCCGCACCCGCACTTTTGGCATAAGATATATCTTGTTTCAACTGGCTAGTAGAATATTCATTAAGAAAAGTTTGTTTTCCCTTTGCATTAAGCTGTTCCGCACTATCTGTAAATTTTTGAGAATAAGAAAGCACCGCTATTTTTATATTGTTGACATTTATCAGCAAACATCTTTGCGGGTTTTGGTTTTTTTGTGATAAATTGGGCGAAAATAATCCCGTATTACCAAAGCCGAATTTATTCACGTAAAACAAAGTTTCTTTTATACCGTTCAGGGAAAAATCGGCATTATTTGCGTTTGCCATTGTCAAAAAGTCGAACCCTGCATATTGCAAAGCCGACAAGTATTCTACAGGCGAGTTTGGCAAATTTTCGCTAGAATACGCTTGCGATGGGCAAATTGCCGTGTTTAAGTTTCCTATAACTAAATCGGTTTCGTTAAATATCGGTTTAAGATAGTTGAAACTTGTGCTAAAATTGAACATTCCGCCGTTAAATGCCGCTTTTTGCAAGGCTGATTCGGCGTTTAATGTGCCTGTAATTTTGATTGTTGCGGCATTTTCGGTGTTTTCGGTATTTTTTACATACCAATTTCCCTGTTTGGGGTAACGGTTGACAGGTTCGGAGGATTGCCTTTGTATTTCTGTTGAGGTTGCGTGTTTGCTTTCTAATTTGGATAATTCGGATAAATTAAATTTAGTTTCGGTTGACAATTCCATAATTAAACCCCTTTCGAATTTTCGATATTTTCAAACGCCCATTCATGCAATATTTTGGCATCTTCAAAGCGATAATAATAGGCTTGTTTGCTTTTGTAGTCATCAGATATATCTAATTGCACGCAAATATGCTGATTTTCGCCCTTTTCTGCTGCCGAAATAAGATTATATTTGCAATTTAGCGAACCTGTTTTTACGCCAAAAGCGGCGGAATATTTGTAATCGGCGGCATCTTGTTTTGTGTGCAATAGCGCGTTTGTTTGCTCAAAAAAATATTTGTTTGTATCTGTTTCGCAAGCGTATGTTTTTGTGTTGACAATTTGCCTAAATACGGGATTTTTCATAGCATATTGCGTAAGAATCGCCATATCTTTTGCACTTGCTGTGCAGAGCATTCCTTGGATAGGCAACCCGCTTGGAGAGTTAAAGTTGCAAGAAACCATTCCAATATTTTTGGCGAAAACGTTCATTTTTTTGGCAAATTCTTCTTCCGAGCCAGCCAAATTGACTGCGATGGTTTCGGCAGCATTGCAAGCGGACGGCAAAAGCAAAGCGTAAAGCAAATCTTTCAAAGAAATTTTTTCGCCAGCGGCAAAACCAAGGCAAAGCCCTTTAGATGTTATTTCTGGAACAGTGAAAATATCGTCCAAATTGGCTTGTTCCAAGGCAATTATTGCGGTAATAATTTTTGCAGTTGAAAATAGCGGAGATTCAATATTTGCATTTTTTTCGTATAAAATTGCACCATTTTTACTATCCATTATGCAAATGCAATGTGCGTGTACAAACGGGAAATTATCCTCCGCAAACGAAATATTATTTTGCATTGCATATTCTTCCGCAAAACTGCCAATTTTGCCGTAAATTGTCAAGTTTTCGCAATTCAAAAATGCTTCTTCATCGATAACCGTGCATGACGGCGGAATGTTTATTTGCCGCAAATTTTTGCAGTTGCCAAACGCACGATGCCGTATTTCTAGCACTTCATCGCCCATTACAACTTCGCATAAATTTTCGCAACGGCTGAAAGCACTTTCTGCCAAAATACGCAACTTTTTTGGCAACACAATTCTTGTTAAATTGTTGCACTGAAAAAATGCGGCGTATCGTATATTTCGTATTGAATTGGGAAAATTTACGCCAAAAATAGCACTTCGAATAAACGTTTTTTCTCCGATTGAATAAACTGGCTGTTCGTCAACCTTTTCGGGGATTATCGCTATATTTTCAGTTTTGCCTTTATATTTATTTATTTTAACGTAATTTGGAGCAACTATACAGTTGTATTTTCGTTTTGATACAATTTCTCCGCCATAATCTTTGCTTAGCAAAGCACTCAACCATGTTCCGAAAACCATGTCAACCGCAAATTCTAAAAAAATATCTCGGCTACCTTTTATTAGCACAAAATCCAACGGAGTAATTTTTGTCAACATAAGTTGAGTAAGTTCTTCGAAATTTTCCGTGTGGTAAACTTCCAAATTGTTACCTTTACTTTCCATTGCGGATTTTGCAACAATTTGAGAGTTTTCCCCATAGCAAATTAGAATATTTATCTCGGAATTTGCGACAATTTTTCCAACGGATTCATGGGCTGCTTCGGTAAACCATCCCAAATCGGATAAATCTCCCAAAACGGCGATATATTTACCATTTTTATTTTTCGGCGGCAAATACGGCAACGAACCAAACAACGATTTTATGCTTTCCAAAGACGCATTAAAGCAATCCAAAAACAAGCTGTAATTGCCAATTTTTATGAAATTTTGGCGGATTCCTTCGGGAGAATATTCTAGCAATCCACTTTGTATTTTTTCGTCAGTTTGCCCTGCCAACTTTAGAGCCACAAAAGCCGCTAAAGCGTTATAAACGTTATGTTTTCCGTAAAAATTTATTTGCAAATGTGTAATTTTTGCATTTTTATGCAAAATATCAAACTCCGTTCCGAAATCGTTCGTAGTTATGTTGACAGCCCTGTAATCGGCTTGCGGATTATCCAAAGCGTACAAAACCTTTTGCAAGCGAGTTTCTGCGGCGGCTTGCAGTTCGTCGTCGGCGTTCATAATAAGCAAGCCGTCGTCGGGCATTCCCTTTTGAAACTCCAAACAAGCGGTTAAAACGTCCGCTTTACTTGCAAATTTGAACGAATGAGCCGTTCCTATCAAAGTTACAACCAACATATTTGGCTTGACAATTTTCGCCTTTTGCAGTTGATAGGACGATTCCGCCATTTCTTGTACATAATAATCGTGAGTCGGCTTTAACCGCTGAATTACGTGCGGAATTATCTTCAGCGAGTTGCTTCTTGCCAAATGCGAGCGGAGAGTGTTTTCGTGTTTGGCTAAAGCACGTTCAATCATGTAAGTTGTGGTGGTTTTGCCTACACTGCCCGTAATTGCTATTGTGTACGGCGAAAATTGTCTGCGATATTTTTCCACCAAAATAACAAAACTTTCCAGAACATTCGGCACAATTAAACAGGGATAATCCTTTATTTGTGAGGTATGCACGAGCATTTTTGCACCTTGTTCGATGGCCTTGTCGGCTATTTCGTCAACCTCTTCTTCTGGGATAATGTAATTTAATTCGGCAAGCATAAACGGAACAGGCGATTCAATGGGCGTTTCGTTTTCGAAAAGCATAAAAACGAGATCGTTTTTCGCAACGGTGCTTGCGAAAGTTATCCGAGAAAAAACCTCTAATTTTTCGGGAATTTCCAGTCCCAAACCCTCGTAAACAAATTTGCTAGTAATCGAGGTATCCAGTTGCGGAGCAATTTTGTGCTTGACAATTTGCCCAATTTGCTCATGAGATTCCGTTAATATCTGCGATTTCAAACCGCCGTTCAACTGCTCTATTGCGGGAATTATGGTAAATTTGCCGCGCATACTATATCCATAAACGCAGCAGGGAATATACGTTTCGTCCGCAATTTTTACCTTGCCGTTTTCCTTTAGCAACGTAAACGACAAAATAATGTTGTGCCGTTTTGTGCGACGATTTTCGCCACTAAAAATGCTCCCCAACGAGTAACAAACAGGCACATTTTGACCATTTGCCGATTTTATAATGTCATATTCTCGTATTGTGTTTGGCGTGTTAAATATGATATAATTTGCTCCATTATCAGCTATTTGTTGTGATAATTGGATATATTTTGTAATATCTTCGATAATTTCTTCTTCAAATTCACTTTTTTCTTCAAATTCATTATCTTCTTCCGATTCATTTGTTTCGTCAACTTCAAATATTTCTTTGTTTTCGGCTGTTTGTTGAGATATGTCTTCTGTCGATTTTTCCACATTTTCAGATTTTTCTTCTAATTCGTCCAATTTTTCGGTTTCGTCATTTTCCAAATTTGCCAAATTTTCCTGTATTTCTGGCAATTTTTCAAAATTGATGGATACCAAAATAAACTCTGCACCCGCATTTTTGGCGGAAGAAATATCTTGTTTCAATTTTTCCACGGAAAATTTATTCAGCAAAATGTCAACTCCCTTTTGCGTGAGATTTTCAATGCTATCAGAAAAATTTTCTGTATACGAAAGCACGGCAATTTTTATCCCGTTGACATCTATTAACAAAAATTTTTGCTTTTCTTCGGGCAAAAACAAGCCAGTATTGCCAAAATTGCATTTGTCAACATTAAAAAGCGTTTCTTTTATCCCATTTGCACCAAAATCAGCATTATTTGCATTTGACAAAGTCAAAAAGTCAATATTGGCGTATTTTAGGGCATTCAAATAATCCAAAGGAGAATTTGGGCGATAATCATCTTCCGTCTGCTCGCAAGAATACGGTTGACTTGGGCAAACTGCGGAGTTTAGGTTGGCAATAACTAAATCCGTTTCGGCAAAAATCGGCTTAACATAGCTAAAACTGGGGCGAAAATTGAAGTTGTCGCCATAACGGACGGCATTTTGCAGTTGCGGTTCGGCGTTTAATGTTCCTGTAATTTTTATTGTGGCTGTATTTGTTGTGTTTTGGGCATTTTTTACATACCAACCGCCTTGTTTTGTGTAACGATTTTCGGGTTCGGCGGCGTTTATTGGGATTATCGGCTCATTTTCTTGTTTAATCAATTTGGCATCGTTATTGAGATAATCCGCTAATTCCGCCGTGCTGTAGGATTTATATTCCGTTTCGATTTTATTAACTTTGCTAAAGCCAACAATTTTTGTCAACTTGTTAAATAAATTTGTTGCTTTCATGTTAATTCTCCTTAATTTTCAATATTTTTTGAACGTTCTCAAGCCCCAATTTTTCAATGGTTCGCCCTTCCGCACGAAAATCTCGCAACAAAGCGGCATTTGCCAACTCAATTAAAGCGGTTGCGGTCGGCACGGCTATTTTTAGGGATTTCGCAAGCGATTCCAGTAAAACCAACCCTTGCGGCACATCTTCCATAATATACCGAGATTCCAACGAAGTTGGACCTTTTGCCCTAAACGGCGATGCGGCGTATTCCATAAAGACATCTTTTGCGGCTCGGCTGTCGTCAAGGCTGTTGCGGTGCTTGCAAGCGTCCACATAAGCGACCGCTGGCAACCCTAATTTTTGCAAAATTTGCATTTTTTCGCTGTCCAGTTTTTCCAAGATATTCCACACGGCGGGCGTAAAAACTTCCCAGTACATACAGTAATCGCCGTTTGTCTTCTCTATTCGCGGAATGCTCATAATTGCGCCGACCGTATGCACTATTAAATTGGGATTTTGCAAAGCCGCCTCCGCAACAGAGCCTAAATATTCGAAGTTGTGCTGCAAGCTGTCCAATTTTTCCCGTATTTTAGACAAATTTTCCGCAGTATAACAGCCAACAGGATTTCGTACATTCATAAATCCAACACGAACCTTGCCAGGTGCGGTAATTCTGCAATCAATCGGAGAACTTTCGCCCTCAACAATCGTAATATTTGAGATATTTTTGCAATATTTCAAAAAATATACGGTTGACAAATAACCAGGCACAATCAGCACAATTTGCCCATTTTGCAGGTACGGCGAAATTTTTTGTATAAACGTTTCGTGAAAGTTTGTAACAACGGCAATATAAATCAAATCCATCGCCGATATTACCGAAATATCGTCCGTTACACAAGAAATATTGGTAACATACGGCGAATATTGGCTATTTTCGCTCCACATTTCAATTTTTCCGCTATTTTCGCATAAATAACGAAAATTTTCGCCGTGCAGAGTTTCAAAATTAACCGTTGACGTTTTTATCAAAGTAACTTCATGTCCTTTGTGGGATAAATCGGCAGCCACCGCACAGCCCATATTTCCTGCACCTAGTACAGCAATTTTCATGTTAAATCCTCCAAGATTGTTGATTTTATAATAATGTTTAGGCATCCGCCCCTACATTTGTGCAAACGCAATCTTCCATATGTTAATTGTCAACGCTAAAATTCTTTTATAATGACTTTTCGCTCTAAAAACGAGTTTATCATAGTTGACAAAAGTTCGTCATAAGAAAGCCCCGCAGCAACCATCATTTTTGGATACGATGCTTGCGGTCGCAACGCAGGGACTAAATTTCCCTCTAAATAATAGGTTGTACCGTTGTCAACCATAAAATCAAAGCGGCAAATTCCCACAATATTAAAAATATCCATTAACTTTGCGGAAATTTTTTGCAGTTGCGTTTGGCTTGAATCTATGCGGGTTCGGCGGCTCCCGTTGTGTTTGCTTTCGTAATCGGAAAAATTATCCGTTTCAATCAACAGCGGCGGAAGTGCCATTGCTACGCCATTTTTACGATATGTTCCGCAAGTGTATTCTTTGCCGTTGACAAAATTTTGAATTAAAGCGGAACTATCATATTTCAATATTTTTGCCACTAAATCGGCTATTTTGGCGTGTTCGTTGGGCAAAAACCGCTCCGTTAAAACGGACGAACCCAAATTATTTGGCTTGATAATCACAGAATCACATTTTGGAAAAGTTTCGAAAATCCGCAAGATATTTCGTAAATTTTCGGAATCGTTATTTTTTATTTCATGCGTTTTGGGAATTTGCAAATTTGCGATATTTCCCAAATTTTCGCCATTTTCTGCCAAAATCAAGCAATTTTGCTGATATTTGTTCATTAAGATTGCAGAAGTATTCACGCTTTCAAAAGAGCCGACAATATCACAAATATCGGCAACTCCGCTCCACGAGCCGTCTTCGCCCTCGTTGCCGTGCAGTAGGTTAAAATAAAATACATCTCTTGATTTCGTCAAATGGTCAATTAAATTGCCTTTCGTAATTTTGGCGTTATTTAGCAAAATTTCGCCATTTTTTTGTATAAAAATCACATCGATAACTTCAAATTTTGCCGTGTCGTTTTTGTTAATATTTTGGATAACTCCGTCAAAGGTGCTTACAGACGCTATATGTTCAGTGGAGCGTCCTCCATAAAAAAAGCCTATTTTTTGCATAATTTCCTCCTGTTTTCTTTCAAATTCGCCTATTTTTATTAAATTTTACAAACATTTCAAATCGTACAAATTGCTCAAATTGTTCAAATTTGCACAAATTTTATTTTATTGGCGGCGGCGTATTTTTCCGCAAGCGAGCCGATTTTGCCGTAAATTGTCAACTTTTTGCAGTTGTAAAACGCATTTTCGCCAATATTTCCAACGGACGGCGGAATGTTGATTTTTAGCAAATTGTTGCAATTATAAAATGCGTTTATGCCGATTTCTATAACTTCATCGCCCAAATCAACCGTTTTTAGTGCTGTGCATTGTGCAAAAGCGGAGCGGTCAATAATTTTCAAGTTTGGCGGCAATTTAACGGCGGTCAAGGCTGTACAGTTGAAAAATGCACTATTGCGGATATTTAACAATGTTTTTGGCAAAATAATCTCTTTTAACTCGATTTTATAGCTAAATGCGGCATTTCCAATGCTACGAACTGGCAAATCTTCATAATATTTCGGAATTTTTACAATTTCTTCTGTTTTTGTAATATTTGTATATTTTGAGATTCTCACATAATTCAAACTTCTCATAAAATCGTATTCTTCCGTGCGAATTTCCTCGTGCAATTTCACGACCGTTGCACTTGCTCGGTCGTTGGATTCCGTGCGACTTTCATTAAACCAAGTGCCGAAAACCTCGTCAACAGCGGCATCTGGTGCGAGATAGCTACTTCCCTTGACCAAAAAAATGTCGTCTCGTGTAACTTCGTTGCGGATAATTTGCACCAATTCGGCTTGCTCCACAACGTGAATCGCCCTTGTTTTACGAGATTTTTCGCCATTTTCCAAACTGTTGTCAACCGCCGCCGCTGTAATTGCCGATGATTCCCCATAACAAATTAAAATGTCAACATCATTTTCAACGGCGGATTTGCCCACATTTTGGTGGGCAATTTCCGTATAATCGCCCATGCTCGTCATATCGGCAACTAGAGCAATCCGCCGACCATTTGCCCCAAGCGGAAACTCCTTTATAGTTTGAAACGCCGTTGCTATCGATTCGGGAGATGCGTTAAAACAATCCATATAAAGCGTATAACCGCCAATTTTGGACAAATTTTGGCGGATTCCTACAGGTTTTGGAATTTCCAACGATTTTTTAATGTTTTCGTCCGAAATATTCGCCCATTTTGCGATTGCGAATGCCGCCAACGCATTGTAAACGTTATGTTCTCCAGTAAAATTTATGTGAACAGGAATTTTCTTATTTTGGTAGCCAATTTCAAAGTCAAGCCCGTTTTCGTGTGATTTTATATTGAAAGCTCGATATTCCGCCTGTTCGTTGTGTATCGAGTAAAAAATTTTCGGAACTTTAGTTTGTGCTGTCAACTGAAAATTATCGTCTGCATTCAGAAAAATAACGTTTTGGGAAAAGTCCGCTTTGCTATTTTTGTCAACTATATAATTTGCAATATTTCTTCCGTTTTCGCCGTTTTTCTCATTTTCATTATTTGGGATATTTTCGCCTATTTTTGCGGTTTGGGATATTTTATCAACCCCGACCATTCCGTCCTGAATTTGCAAGCAACTTTCCAAAATTCTCTCTTGCGAGCCAAAATATTCCATGTGAGCCGTGCCAACATTTGTGATAACGGCGGCGTTTGGCTTTATCATTAGCGATTCCGTGTGTGCTGTGCCGAACGGCGGGCCTTCCTTGACTTCCTGAACGTACATCTCGTGTTGCGGATTCAGCCGTTGCAACTGGTGGCTCATTAGCCGAATATCATTGGCGTTGCTGTTTTCGCCGATTCTTAATGTGCGTGTGTTGGCGTTCAAAACCTCGTAAATAAAGCGAGTTGCACTGGTTTTGCCGATACTTCCCGTGATTGCCACGCATTTTGCCGAAAATAATTCTCGGTAACTTCTGCACAAAATGCGAAACGCCTTGTAAACGTCCGCAACTACCAAACACGGGAAATCCGCTATTTGCTCCGTGGAAACCAGCAATGCCGCGCCGTTTTCCATGGCGATTTGTGCCAATTCCGCTTGCCTAGCGAAATTTGGCGGTTCTTCCATATGTTCGGGTTGCAATTCCACCAAAAACGCCACATCATTATTTTTGGAATCCTCGGCAAAGCGAAGTTTATTAAACGTGCGATTTTTTTGATTTTGCAAGGGTAAATCTTCCGCCAAAATGCCCAAATTGCCGCAAATAAACTGGCTTGTGATAAAATAATACGCCTTAAACGGGATATTATTATCCGCCGCATATTTCTCCGCAAAAGAGCCAACTTGCCCGAAAATAGTGAGGTTGTGGCACAGCCCAAAAGCATTTTCGCCAATAAGCCCCACGGACGGCGGAATATACGCCGCCGACAAGCCCTCGCAACCATAAAACGCCATTTCGCCAATCTCAATCAAGTTGTCGTTCAGCACAATCTCATTCAAGCGAAAGCACATATTAAAGGCACTTCTGCCGATAATTCGCAAATCCGCCGCAAAAGTTACACGATTCAGCCGAACGCAATTATAAAATGCACAATAACGCACACTCCGCACGGTGCTTGGCATTACGACACGCCGCAAATTTTTGCGGTGGGCAAAGGCATTTTCATCGATGCCGCAAACTGGCAAGCCTTGCAAGGTTTCTGGCAATCGCACAACTTCGTCCGCACCGTTAAATTTTGTGATAACCGCATAATTTGGGAACAAATTCGCCCTGTACAAGCCGCTTTCCTGCTGTTTTAGCAAATCTTTGAACAGTAAAAAATCGTAACCCTCGTAAAAATGCGTTCCCAAAAAATTGTCAACTATTTTTTCCATTTGCATGAATCGGCTACCTTTTATTAGCAAAATATCGTCTGTAGTGAAATTTTCGGCTATAATTTGGCAAATTTCCGCAAAATCGGCTGTTTTTAGAATTTTTATAGGATTTTTCGCATTTTGAGCATTTTTTGCATTTTCTGCACCAACGGCAAAATCTGCCGCTTTTTCGCCATAGCAAATCAGCAAATCCACCGCAGAATTAGCCGCAAATTCGCCAATTTTTCTATGATAATCCTGCGAAAAATCTCCTAAACCGCCAATATCTCCTAATAACGCTATTTTTTTGCTGTTTTCGTTTTTAGGCGACAAATTTTTCAAGGTTTCCAAAGCCGCAAAAACACTGCTTGGAGCGGCATTATAGCAATCCAAAAACACCGTAAAATCGCCGATATTCAGCAAATTTTGGCGGATTCCAATCGGCTTTATTTGCGAAATTGCCGCCGCAATCTTTGCATCCGCCATTCCGAAATTTTTCGCAACTGCAAACGCCGCCAAAGCATTGTAAATATTGTGCCGTCCCAAAAAATTTATTTGCACAGGAAATTTTTTGTCATTATGAAGAACATCAAAATTTATTCCGTTTGGCGTTTCGGAGATGTTGACCGCACGAAACTCGGCTTGCGGATTATTTATCCCAAATAACACGATTTTATGGGATTTTTCGCCAAAATCATTCAAATTTGACGATTTTCCCGAATTTTTCGCATTTTGCAAATTCTGCAAATCCTCTTCAATTTTTAACTTTGCCGCCGCCAAAAGTTCGTCATCGCCGTTAAGGTAGAGAACTCCGTTCTCCTGCAATCCGTTGCGAATTTCCAAGCATTTCGCCAAAATTTCCTCTTGACCAGCAAATCGTTCAATTCCAGAAACGCCGATATTTGTGATAATTGCCGCTTTCGGCTGTAAAATCGTGGAAATATCGCCAGCGTTGCCATATTCCGAAAACTCAACCGCCTCTTGCACGTAATATTTATGGGATTTTGTCAACTGCCGAATCCGTGAAATCGCCGAACCGAGAGCGTTTCCATTTACGTCAATATCGGTTGACAACGTTTTTTTGTGAGTCTGCAAAACGCCTTGCACAAATTGCGTAGTGGTTGTTTTGCCTGTGCTGCCTGTGATTGCGATAGTTTCGGTGTTTGTGCGGCGTGTGTATTCTGCCGAAATTTTCAGCATTGCAATATAAGGATTGTCAACCACCAAACAGGGATAATTTTTTATTTGGTTAGTTGCAACTAACAAGGTTGCTCCTGCACGGATTGCGAGGTCTGCGAGTTCAGTTTGGCGTTCCAGCGACAAGATGTTTTCGCTATTATAAGGCAATTCATGCAGAACGGCAACGCAATTATTAGTGGAATCCGCCGCAAATCGTACCGATGAATAAATTCTGTTTTGTGGCTTTTTTGGCGAATTTTGCGAGGTTGACAAAAATTGCAAATTTTGCGAACTGCTCGAAACCGAAAGTCCCAAAGCCGCCAAAATCAGCTTATCGTCAACGGTTGGTTTAGCAAAATCGTTGGCGATTTTGGTTTTAATACGCCAAGCCCGCAATTTTACGGCTTTATATTTTGTATAGGCGGCACTTTTGGCGATATTAAAGGCACGGCGATATGCTTTCACGAAAAATTGCCCCTTGTGCTTTCGTAAGAGATACAGCAATAACGCTATTTTGCTTAAATTTTGTGTTTCTGTCGGCATTTTTTGACCCTTTCTAAATTTTTAGTTGTATTTTTTGGAAAATTATTTTGGCAGCTCTAACATTTTGCCAAACATTAAATCGGTGCTTGGCAGCCTGTCCGCATCAAGCCCAGCGGACGGCGTGAATGTCATTTCGCCAAAATACAGCTTTTCGTCAACTACGTAAAAATCTACTCGCACGAACGGAAACGGGCTTGACAACGTTTCGGCAGCTTGCAACATTTGCGGTAAATTCGCTGGCTGGGATAACGTAAAATTGGGCGGTGCAGCTATGCTATCTTTGTTAATGCGGTCAAGTTGCCAGTCTGTGTTGAAAAAATAAAATTGCGGCTTATCGTTTTGGTTGCGGTTGGTGCATACCAAAATATGTGTAGCTTTTCCGCTAAAACAGTAGACTTTATAGTCATTCGGAGAATTTCCGTTGCTGTCCTCTAAATATTTTTCGCATAAGATTTTCGGCTTTATGTGCCGATAATTTATCTCGGCTAAAGTCCGCCAAAATGGCGTTTTTAGCCACTTTTGCAACTGGGATTTTGCCGTTTCTTCATTAAAATTAGTTTTATCCGTGCAGATAATATTAAATCCGCAACCGTGATTGCACTTTAGCACAAATTTATTAGGTAGAGCGGCAAAATTTAGCTTGTGAGGTTTGTCCACCACAAAATATTTTGGGACAATTAGGCTTTCAAGCCCCAATTTTACTAGATAGTTGTCTACTTCGGCTTTATCAATGCAGGTGGTAACTTTTTCGTTATTTTTGTATGTGTTCAATTTTAGCCACATAATTTTTTCGTTCAAAGTTTGCGGATTATCCAAATTTAAGCGTTTTTTCAAGAAAACACGATATAAAAGTTTGCTTGCGGTTTTTGGGGCAAATCCTGCTAAAAGTTTGATAATTTGCTGGAAAATTGCCCATTTTAGTAACTTCAATTTTTTGTCCTTTCAAATTCTTTGTACCACCAGGTTATTTTGAATGTTCGCTTGACAAGCCGCCAAACACGATAACTTGCCTTTGGAAAGAAAATTATCACGGCGGCACGAATTTTCATGCGAACGCCGAGCAATGGCGACCGCAAATATTGCCAAATATACGGCTTTATCGGTGCTTTTATGCGTGGCAGATACTCGTTGCCGTTGGTTTCGCTGGCGGCGCGCATTAGGTTGACAGTGGTGTCAACGTAGCGAAACTGCAACAGCTGCAGTATTTCTGGCGAAGTTGTGGGCATTGCAGAAATTTTTGCGGTGGCGTATTCCCAAGCCGCGAGTTCGCTGAAACGCTTTTCGCTGAACGAGTTCATTGTGCTACCATCCCGCATAATGTAGTGATACAGCGGTTCTGCGAGATAAGCAACCGTTATTTTTGCGTTGCTTGCGAAAATATCCATTACAAAGGCTAAATCTTGCCCTGCCTTAAAATTGCTATCAAATCGGATATTCTGCACAATATTTTTGCTAAACAGCTTGTTCCAAATATTGCATTCCAACCGCCGAGGAATCAGCATATTCAACAAAGCGGTTGTGTGGTCAAGTTTGTTGGGCAAATCCAAAACCACTTGCTTGTGAGATAGCTCATTTTCAAGGAAATCGGAATGCTTTTGAAATCCGCAAACAGCAATGTCAACTTTATTTTGCTGTGCGGTCTGCAAAAGTTTTTCGAACATAGTTTTATCTAGCCAATCATCGGGATCGGCAAAACCTACGTAATCGCCTGTAGCGTGGTCAAGTCCTGTGTTGCGGGCAATACTTACGCCACTGTTTGGTTGATGGATTAGCTTTATTTGAGGATATTTTTGTGCATAAGTTTCGCAAATATTGCCGCTTTCGTCCGTTGAGCCATCGTTTATCAAAATAATTTCGACAGGCAATGTCTGATTTAGCAAGCTATCCAAGCAACGTGGCAGATAATACGCCACATTGTACACAGGCACAATCACGCTTATTAAACTAGGCAAAAGCAATACCTCCCTTTGACAAGCCGAAAAATTGCAGTAAAAAAGAGAGTAAAATATCCAATATAGGATACTTTACTCTCCGAAATAATAAAATTTGAGTCGCAAATAAAGCCAAATTTGGCTACTTGTGTTGTGTTGTGTTGTGTTGTGTTGTGTTGTGTTGTGTTGTGTTG
>WRKG01000261.1 GCA_009778185.1 Bacillota bacterium | reverse complement strand
AAAAAATGTGCGGGTCAAGGGGCGCGCTCCTTGCGGGTTCGGGCAGCCTGCCCGTCCGGCAGGCGGGCGCCCGAGGTCCTAATTCTCTAAATTTGTCAATATATGCCCAAGGCTGTGTTTAGAATTTTTTTGGATTTTGTAGGTTAGTCGGGGGTTGGAAATCATTTTGAAGTTGGCGTTGCCTTTTTCTTTTAGGATAAATTGGGTTAGTTTGTCGGCATCGACGGGGGCGTTGTGCTTGAATGTTAAGATTAGCTGATTGCCCTTTTCCGAGATGGCTGTTATTCCCAATTTGTTAGCTTTTTCCTTTAATAAAGCTACATCTAGTAAGTTTTGCACTGTTTTTGGTAGGTCGCCAAACCTGTCTTCTATTTCTTCTTGGACATCGTTGCTGTCGGATTGCGATTTTATCATGGCTATCTTTTTGTAAATTTCTAACTTTTGCATTTCGTCCTCTATGTAATACTTTGGAATATACGCATTTATCGAAATGTCAACGGAAGTTTCAAAGGTTGGTGCGGTCGCTTCGCCACGCAATTCTTGTACCGCTTCCTCCAAAAGGCGGCAATACATATCGTAACCTACGCTGTCCATATGTCCGTGCTGTTCCGCGCCTAATAAATTGCCCGCTCCCCTAATTTCCAAATCTTTTAGGGCTATCTTAAATCCAGAGCCAAATTCAGTAAAATCACGAATAGTTTGTAGTCGTTTTTGTGCAATTTCATCCAAAATTTTGTCTTTGCGATACATTAAATAGGCGTACGCAAGCCGATTAGACCGCCCAACTCTGCCGCGCAGTTGATACAGCTGGCTTAATCCCATATAATCGGCGTTTTGCACAATTAACGTGTTCACATTGGGAATATCCAAGCCAGTTTCTATAATTGTAGTACATACTAAAACGTCAATTTCGCCGTTAATAAAGGCAAACATTATGTTCTCCAGTTCGCGCTCGGACATTTGCCCATGTGCGAATGCGACTTCTGCATACGGCACAATAGCCTGTACTTTGGCGGTTTCTTCAACTATGTTGCGTACTCGATTATGCAAATAATAAACCTGCCCTTTGCGAGAAAGTTCCCGATTTATCGCCTCCCGAACAAAATCCTTGTTATATTCCATTACGTACGTTTGCACAGGTCGCCGCTCGCTGGGCGGTTCGTTGAGAATGCTCATATCTCGTAAGCCCGTCATGCTTAAATGCAAGGTTCGCGGAATCGGCGTTGCCGTTAAAGTTAGAACATCAACGTCCGCCTTAATATTTTTCAGCTTTTCCTTGTGCGAAACGCCGAATCGCTGTTCTTCGTCAACTATAATTAAGCCCAAATTTTTGAACTGGACATCTTTCGAAAGCAACCTGTGCGTTCCTATGACAATATCCGCTTCGCCCGTTGACAGCCGTTTTACAGCGGTTTTCTGCTCTTTTGCGGTTTGAAACCTGGAAAGCCGCTCGATTGTAACGGGATAATTTTTCATGCGGTTGACAAAAGTTGCATAATGCTGTTGTGCCAAAATTGTTGTGGGAACTAAATACGCAACTTGTTTACTATCTTGAATCGCCTTAAAAGCCGCTCGTACAGCCACTTCCGTTTTGCCGTAACCAACATCGCCGCATAATAATCTATCCATAATTTTGTCGGATTCCATGTCGGCTTTAATTTCTTCGATAGCCAAAATTTGGTCGTCCGTTTCTTCGTACGGAAAATCCAGTTCAAAATCGGATTGCCAAACGGTATCTTTTGAGTAGACAAAACCTTTTGCCGCCTGACGTTTTGCGTACAAAGCGACAAGTTCGGTTGCTAAAATTTTGACCGCACCTTTTACCCTGGCTTTTGCCTTGTTCCACTCTGCGCCGCCCAATTTATTTAGCTTGAGATTCTCCGCATTGCCGATATATTTTTGAATTTGGTCAAGTTGTCCTGTGTGAATTTTCAGCTCGCCGTCCGCATATTTTATTTTGAGATAATCCCTGCTTAATCCGTCAATAACAATTTGTTCCAATCCCAAAAACAGCCCAACGCCGTGATTATCGTGAACTATATAATCGCCAATATTCAAATCGGCAAAATTGTCAATTTTAGAGCCTTTTTGCGCGCGGCGGCGGCGTTTTGCCGATTTATTAAACTGCGGAAACATTTCTTTATCGGTAATGACAACCAACTTGCATTCGGGATATTCAAAGCCCATCGCCAAATTTCCGCTTGTAACTGTAACCATTTTTTCGGGAATGCTGTGCAAATTTTCGTCATATCGTGCGGGAATATCCATTTCAGCGAGCGAATCCGCCAAATGTTGTCCACTGCGTTCGTGGCTAGCAAGCAAAACAATGCTGTAATTTTGGTTTATCCAAAACGAAATATCTTCCTTTAACTCGTTCGGCAAGCGGCGCAACGGCGGACACGATTTTACGGTAAATTTTATGGGCGGTCTGTGCTTAAAGGCTTTAGCTTGGGATGTTAAATCTGCCAAAAGTACGGTATCAAATTTTTTGATATTAACCTCGGAAAATGTCAACATCAAATTTACTTTTTCGTTTTTCAGCAGTTGTTGCTTAATATTTTCCTCGTATTCTTCCCAGACGGTTTTTATGTGCGTTTCAATAAAATTGGGTTCGTCAAAAAATAGGATAGTATCTTGCGGCAGATAATCCAATAAATTTGTGGGATAATCCATAGAAAAGTCGGTTACAGGAAAGACTTTTGCGGTTTGCAAGTTACTTCCCGAGCGTTGCGAAATTACATCAAGCGAGCGAATAGAATCAAGTTCATCGCCGAAAAATTCCAGACGTATAGCCGAGTTTTCCTCTAAAATATTGCAAATATCGATTATTCCGCCACGCACAGCAAATTGTCCTGCACCTTCAACTTGATAAGTCCGAGAATATCCCATTTTTACCAACGTTTCGATAAACTCGTCTATTGATAGCGAGTCGCCAACATTCAAAGTTATAATTTTGTCAAGCAACATTTGTTTGGGCATAATTCGCTCCAACAAAACCTCGGCAGACAGCACAATAACAGGGTTTTTTCCTGCTAAAATAGCGGACAAAACCGAAAAGCGTTTCCGCGAAATATCGGAACTTTTTACATCGGCGGCGTAAAACAATAAATCTCGTGCAGGATACAGCAAGCAATTTTGTTGACAAAAATAACTAATATCGTCAAAAGCCGCCTTTGCACTCAATTCAGAATAAGTAACAATAACTCCGCTGCGCCCAAATTTTGCCATAACAGCCGCCGCCAAATGCCACTTCTGCGAGCCAACCAACCCAGTAACCAACTCCGCAACGCCATCGCCCAACAACTCAATTTCCCTAAAACTCGCAATTCCATCCAAAAACGAAAAAATAGATCGCATAATATCCTCCCAAAACTTCAACATATAAAACCTTGGGGCGCCCGCCTGCCGGCGGACAGGCTGCCCGAACCCGCAAGGAACGCGTCCCTTGACCCGCTATTTTTAATTGCCAAAGGCTATTATAACACAAAGTTGACTATATCGCTTAAAAATTTATCTGGAGGAATTACTATTTTTTTTTCGCATTCGTCGTTTTCCAAGGATTTTATAAAATCGTCCCAGTTGCCGATGAATATATCTAAAAAATTTTGGTTGTTGCCACGGTTTATGTAGCGATTTTGGTATTCTAGTTTACTTTCGGGAGTATTTGGCGGATAAAATAGCATATATTCAATTTCCAGTTGACGTAAATAATCTAGCACTTTATTTTCTGGCGGAATAAGCAATATTTTGTCAGTTGTGTCAAGTTGCATAATTAGTGCCACAATGTAATTGTAGGGATAATCCAAACGCATTTGTAAACTTGCATCCGCTTTTTGGCTTTCGACAAAGGTTTCGGGACTATTTGGCAAATAATATTTGTATGGCATTGCAACAAAATCGATGTATTTATGTGGCTGCATTCTAGCGAGCGTTGTTTTGCCTGTTCCTGCATGGCAAGCGTATATTTGTATCATTGGTAAATCCTTTCTTATAATTTATTGAAAGTTTATTATAACATTTTTATTCGAAAATTTGTAGGGGAAAACGATTTTGTGTGGACAGGAAATTTTGTATGGACAAATGATTTCGTATGGACAAATAATTTTGCATGGACAGGCAATTTCGTAGGGGCGGATATTATCCGCCCGTTTATACCTGTGGGCGGATAATATCCGCCCCTACATTTGTAGAAAACGCAATTTTTTAATTTTGACAAAATATCGCAAACCCTGTATAATTTTTTTAGTAATAAAAATTTTTCACGGAGGTTTTTTATGAAAACTAGACCATATTTGACATTTAAGGGCAAATGCAACGAGGCACTAGACCTTTACAAACGTGCTTTCAATACCGAAGCTAGAGTTATGCACTTTGGCGATATGCCCGCTAATCCAAATTTTCCTATACTGGACGAGGAAAAGGATTTTGTTTTACAAGCTACCTTAAAAATTGGCGATGATTATATGCGAATGAGCGATTGCGGACTTAACCATCCTCTTAATGAATCCGTTACCGAGCAAATTTGTATTTCCGTTGAAGCTACTATCGAGGAAACTAAACACGCTTTTGCTGTCCTTGCTGAAGAGGGACGTATTACCATGCCGTTGGGCGACCATTTTTACAGCCCTTGCGCAGGAATCTTATTCGATAAATTTGGCATAATGTGGAACTTTGCCGCCGAAATTAGAGGAGAATAATTATAATCCTGTATCTTAAAAATGCAGGTTTACATTTTTACATCACTTGAAAGGAGCTAATCTTATGTATTTTTATACAAGCGGTTACGGAGATTACATCTATTATTGCAATTATGATAAAGAACTTACTGTACTGGAAAAATATCTTTCGCCTGGAGCAACTTATTTACGGCAATTTGGCAAATTTTTATACGCCACAAACGAAATTCCAGGCAAAGCAACTGCCTTCAAAATAAATGATGATGCTAGTTTAACTTTACTTAACGAAGTATACGTTGGCGGAGATTCGCCTTGTCATTTGTCATTTAATGAAGACGGCTCGTTGGTGTACATAGCAAACTACATGAGCGGAACTACTTCAATATTAAACATACTACAAGACGGCAGCCTTGGGGAAATTTCCAAAATTATCGATCACACAACTTTTGCGTCGCCTAGTAAAGTTTATCCCAAGCGACAAGATACAGCCCATGCACATTATGCAGAGTACATCGACGGCAATGTTTGGGTTTGCGATTTGGGCTTAGACATGGTTTTGGTAATCAACGGAGAAGGACAAGCTATTGCCCAATATAAAGCACCTGCTGGCTCTGGACCGCGGCATCTTGTGTTTAATAATAAATGCCAAATGGTTTATCTTATTTGCGAAATGGGAAATATTGTCGTGCCGTTAAGTATCGATTATTTGTCTTTGCGCGGTCGCCATTTGCCAACTTTGCCCGATAATTTGCCAACGCATAGCGATAGTGCCGCTATACGAATATCTCCAGGCGGCAATTTTCTTTTTGCATCCAATCGTGGAAAATCTAGCGATTCTATTTCCGTTTTTTCGCTAAATAAAGACGGCAGTATTTACGGATTAGATTCCACCGTGCCAACTTACGGCAAATGTCCACGAGATTTTATTTTTGCTCCTACTCACGATAAAGTTTTAGTCGCTTGTCAAGAGTCTAATAAAGTCAATTTGCTCGATTGGGAAGAAAAAACTGGTACTTTAAGTTATGCAGGGCTTTTTGTGGAAGTTGACCAACCTACTTGTGTGCTTTTTCCCAACCTGTAATTGCTGAAACGAGGTGCAGTTGTGAACTTAAATGACAGTCAAAAAGCGGCGTTTAACCATGTTGATGGACCATTGATGGTTTTCGCTGGTCCTGGAAGCGGCAAAACCACCGTTATTACTCATCGTGCATTACAACTTATAAAAAAGTGTAATCCTAAAGAAGTTTTGGTTATAACGTTTTCGAAAGCCGCCGCAACCGAAATGGAAAACCGTTTCAAAAAAATGTCCAATGGTTTAAGCTGCACCTTTGGTACTTTTCACGCAATATTTTTTAGAGTATTGCGACATAGATATAATTATTCTTTAGAAAATATATTTTATGAGGGCGAACGGCGAAATCTCGTTAAAAACTTGTTGATAAAATTTGAAATTGAACCTGACGAAGATATTCTCCTGGAGTTGCTAAACGAAATATCGCTAGTAAAAAACGAAATGTACGATATTGAGGGTTACAATTCCAAATCAATCGGCACGCAAGAATTTACCGCAATTTTTTCTGCATACGAACAGCAAAAGCGGCAACACAAAAAAATCGATTTTGACGATATGTTGACACTTTGTCATAATCTTTGGCAAGCCGAACCAGATTACTTAAATTTTTGGCAAAACAAATTTAAGTACATAATGATTGACGAGTTTCAAGATATAAATCAAGTGCAATACGAATGTATAAAAATGCTGTCGGTTGCACCGCATAATTTGTGCATTGTCGGCGACGATGACCAAAGTATTTACCGATTTAGAGGTTCGCGGCCCGAGTTTTTGCTAAACTTTACAAAAGATTTCCCGCAAGCTAAACAAATTTTGTTGGACGTAAATTATCGCTCAACGGACGATATTATCACGTTTAGCAACAACATAATCGTAAAAAACGAAAATCGCTTTCCCAAAAAAATAATCGGAACAAACAAACCTGGCGTAAAGCCGACCATAGCAACCTACAACGACCAAAACAGCGAGGCGAAAACAATAGCGAATCAAATACGCAAAAATATCGATAAAAATCCGAACATTCAGCTAAACGAGATTGCTATTATTTATCGCACAAATATGCAGGCACGCGCTTTTACCGATGCTTTTATGTTGACAAATATTCCGTTCATAATACGGGACGAAATTTCTAGCGTGTACAATCACTGGATTGCACAGGATATTTTCGCATATTTTAGGTTGGCAAACGGCACAGCATTTATACAAGATGTTGAAAGGATAATAAACAAGCCGTTTCGGTATATCAGCAAAGCCTTTTTGCAAAAAATTAAACAAGAAAACTTGGATATATTTCAAATTTACCACAAAACCGAAATGTTAAACTCTAGCCAAAAAGGCAACATTGACGAGCTATTTGACAACATAAAAGCGTTAAACAAACGCAAAACCCAAACCGCAATAAAATTCATCCGCAAAAATTTATCCTACGATGCGTACATCAAAGAGCATTGCGAATATCAAAAAACGAGCCCAATCGGTTTATACGAGATATTAAACGAATTACAAGAAGCCGCCGAGGATTTTCCAATATTTGCCGATTTTATGCAACACGCCGAAAACGCAACCCAACCAGTTGACCAGCAATCCGCCACCGACCGAGTTACTTTAACAACAATGCACAGTGCAAAAGGACTAGAATTTGACAACGTATACGTTATAGGTGCAGTAGAAGGGCTAATCCCGCACGAACGCAGCCGCACAGCCGCCGAAATCGAAGAAGAACGCCGCCTATTTTACGTAGCCGCCACCAGAGCCAGGCAAAACCTAACAATATCAGTAATAAAAAAACGCCACGAAAAAAATGTTGAGCCTACACGATTTTTGGAGGAGTATCAAAACAAAACCGTGGGCGCTGCCCACACCCGCAAGGAGCGTGCCCCTTGACCCGCTAAATTGTTATTGCCATAATGCACGGATAACGCCAAAACTATTAAATGAACAAGCTAAACGAATTTTCGACAAACCCACAGCAACGCCAATCGTAGGGGCGGATATTATCCGCCCGTTATTGCTTGACCTTTGCATTTACCAATAAATCGCCAATAATAAATAAAAATGCGGGTCTGGGTACGCGTACCCAGCGGGGTTTGGGGTAGCCTGTCCGCTGGCAGGCGGGCGCCCCCAAGGTTTTATATTTAATCATTTGACACAATAAATTTTTTTGTTTAGAATTATAATTGAAGAGGTGAGGGAGATTTTTAAGGATTATTTGAAAGTTGCGGTGGCAACGCCAAATTTGCGGGTTGCCGATTGTAGTTATAACACGCAACAAATTAGATTGTTAATGGAACGTGCTAGCGATGAAAAAATTGCTATGTTGTGCTTGCCGCAACTTTGTGTAACTGGCTCAACTTGCGGCGATTTGTTTTTGCAGGAAAAATTGCTAGTTTCGGCACGAAACGCTTTTTATCGGCTAGTTGACACAACGCAATATTATAACGTTCTCACAGTTTTGGGCATTTCTGGATTGCCAGATGACGAAGACAAAAATATGATAGCCGTAATAAAAGAGGGCGATATAATTGCATTATTCCCAGGCAGTGAGCCTAATTTACTAAAATGCGATAATACGCCAAATTTTAGCCTTTCGGTTGTTCTAAATCACGAAACGCCGATTGTGCCGAACGCCACAATTATTGCACATCTTGCCGCCGATAGCGAAACCGTCGGCAGTTACGATTATCGACACACCATTATAAAAGGCGATTCGCAACGCTTTGCTTGCGGCTATTTGTACGCAAATGCTGGCTATGGCGAAAGTACCACAAATACTGTGTTTTCGGGGCATAATCTTATTTACGAAAATGGAATTTTATTAGCCGAATCCAAACCTTTCGACACCGCTTGGGCTGTTTCTGAAATCGATTTGACTGCTATTCAACATAAAAAACGCCAAAAATTTATGAAAAATACTGTAAATACTGGGCAAAATACTGGGCAAAATACTGGGCAAAAACCCGAAATTAAAAAAACTTACTTTAATTTGCAATCGGATTGCACAGAACTGTCGCGGACAATTTCTACTACGCCGTTTGTGCCAACCGAAAATCTTAATGCACGTTGCGAAGAAGTTCTTAATATTCAGGCAAACGCATTGGTAAAACGGCTAAGACACGTTAAAGCCAAAACTACTGTTATCGGTATTTCTGGCGGATTAGATTCCACTTTGGCGTTGTTGGTGGCTAGTAAAGCTGCTACCATTGGCAAAACGCGCGTTCCAAATGCGTCAACTTACAAAGGCTCAAAAGATGTTTTGGCTCTTACAATGCCTTGCTTTGGAACTACTAGCCGAACTTTGGCAAACGCCCATAAATTATGCAAAGCCTTGCGCGTACCCTGCCAAGAAATTGACATAACCGCCAGTGTAAAGCAACATCTAACTGACATTGGACATTCAATGGAAAAAGCGGACATCACTTTCGAAAATGCTCAGGCGCGAATGCGTACGCTGGTTTTAATGAATTTTGCCAACCAAAATAACGGGCTTGTACTGGGAACAGGCGATTTATCCGAACTTGCCTTGGGTTTTGCCACTTACAACGGCGATCACATGAGTATGTACGGCGTAAACTCTGGAGTGCCTAAAACTTTAATTTGGCATATTATAAAATATGTCGCCGATACAACTTCGAACCTAAAATTAGCCGAAGTTTTAACCGATATTTTAGATACGCCCATTAGCCCAGAATTATTGCCAGCCGACCAGGACGAAATTGTCCAACGAACCGAGGATATTATAGGTCCGTACGAGTTGCACGATTTCTTTTTGTACCATATGTTGGGCAAAGGTCGCAGTGCAAAAAATATTTTAGAACTAGCTTGTTTTGCCTTTGACGGCAAATATCCAAAGCTGGAAATAAAGAAAACTTTGCAAATTTTTTACAAAAGATTTTTTTCGCAACAGTTTAAGCGGAATTGTTCGCCCGATTCTCCCAAAATTGGCTCGATTAGCCTTTCGCCGCACGAAGATTGGAAAATGCCAAGCGATGCAGTTCCTTCTACCTGGATTGCCGAAATACTTTGAGGTGCTAAAATGATTCACAACGACAACATTTACTTTGGTTTTTACGATATTAACCCGCTTGGCAATGTTACAATTACCGCTTTGTTAAAGCACATAAATTTAGCGGCTGGTGCAAATGCCGAAAAATTAGGGTTCGGCTTGGATGTTACTGCCGATTTGGGGCTAACTTTTGTGCTACAGCGGTTTTCTATTGAGATATTGCAAATGCCCAAATTTCAACAAACTGCAACTATTCGAACCTGGCCAGCCGAAATCACAAAAGGTACTTTTCGCCGCAATGGCGATTTGTACAACCTGGACGGCACAAAAATAGCCGAATGGACAGGTTTATGGGTTTTGATGGATATAGCCGAGCGGCGAGTTCGCAAGCCAAAAGCCCTGCCAGTGGCGATTCCTGCGCACGGCTTGCTGGATGTTAATATTGAGGTTAAAAAAACGGCGATTCCCGATAATGCACAACTGCTTGCGGAATATTCCCATACGGTAATGTTTAGCGATGCCGATGTAAATTTTCACATGAATAACGCAATATACGGCAATTTAATCGAAAATATTTTACAAAAAGCCAAAATAAATTTTGTTCCAAAGCAAGTGCATTTTAATTATTTGCTCGAGGCAAAAATAGGCGATAAAATATTGGTAGAATGCAAAACGTTCGAAAACACTTTATATATAGCAGGTTCTACCGCCGAACATCGAGTTTTTACAGCAGAAATTTTATAAAATAAAACTTGCTAAAATTTGTTAAAAGGGGTGGAATTATGCCGAAATTAGTAAAATATGTACCTAACACGCTCTCAATATTAAGAATTATCCTGTGTTTGCCGCTGATAATTTTAGAGCCGTTTTCTCTTTGGTTTATGACTTTGTACATTATTGCAGGGCTTACCGATATGATTGATGGTCCAATAGCACGAAAAACCAACAGCACAACCAAACTTGGCGCCGCTTTAGATGGCTCTGCCGATTTTCTGTTTGCTTTGGTTGCTTTGTTTAGAATACTTCCCAATGTTGAAACTTTTTCGCCGATATTTTTTGTTTTGATTGCTGTGCTGCTTGCAATCCGCTTTATTTCAATATTTGTTGGGTTTATTCGCTTTAAGGAAATTCTACTTTTACATACTTACGCCAATAAATTTACAGCGTTTGCTTTGTTTTTGTTTCCATTGCTGTATCTTGTGCTAAATATAAATGTTTTGTTGCTGATATTGTGCATTATTGCACTGTTCGCATTCTTGGAAGAATTGATTATAAACGCATCCGCCAAAAATTCTGACGGAGATATAAAAGGGCTGTTTTTTGGCAAAAAAGCCTAAATGAAAGGAACTTAAAAATGACAAAAATTTTAATTGTGGTAGATATGCAAAACGATTTTATTAGCGGCAGTTTAGGCACGCCAGAAGCCGCCGCAATCGTTGACAAAGTTGTCAACCGAATAACAAACTCCAAAGACGACCTAATTTTGTTTACACAAGATACGCATCAAATCGATTATTTGCAAACGCCCGAAGGCAAAAAATTGCCCGTCGAGCATTGCATAGAAAATACATATGGCTGGCAAATTAGTATGCCTGTAATGAAAGCATGGCGCGATAACAAAGAAACTCGGCGTTCTCCGCACTTGACAAATAATGTTATCCAAAAGCCAGTTTTTGGTAGCAAAAAATTATGCGATTTTTTAGAAAAATATCTTTATGTGGATAATTTTGTCGATAGTCGTTTAAGTACGCCAACAATGGATCACGATATTGACATCGATTTTGATGACGAAGTTGACAATACTTGCGAAATCGAAATTGTCGGATTATGCACCGATGTTTGTGTAGTATCTAATGCAATATTGCTAAAAAATATGTTGCCAAACGTGAACATTAGCGTAAATGCTGATTGTTGTGCTGGCGTAACGCCAAAAAGCCATATCGAAGCACTAAACACAATGAAAATGTGTCAAATTGATATTTTAGGAGAATATTAAAATGGAAAAAATGGAAAATATGATTTGTGTTGACATAATAACCTGCATCGGCTGTCCAATGGGTTGCGAATTAACCGTCGAAACCAACCAATCCGACAAAAATTATATAGCCGTTTCGGGACATTTTTGCAAAATTGGCGAAAATTACGCAAAAGAAGAAATTACCAACCCAACCAGGAACATTGCAACTTCCGTAAAAGTTACTGGCGGAGATATTCCCATGTTATCGGTAAAAACTGCCAAACCTATCCCAAAAAATAAAATTATGGATTGTGCAAAAGCTGTCCAAAATATAACCGTAACTGCTCCCATAAATGTTGGCGATGTTATATTAAAAAATGCCGCAAATACTGGCGTTGATTTTATTGCTACGCGGGTTATTTGTGCGGTTGGATAATTTTGTGCTATTGAAATTTATACTCGAATAACTTAAAAATAATCTGTTGTAGAAAAACGGGCGGATAATATCCGCCCCTACAAACCGTCAACCGTAGGGGCGGATATTATCCGCTTGCTACAGCCATTATGTTGTAATAAAATACAAATATTGTACTAAAACGAGGTGTACATTATGCCAAAAAATACAACTGGTCAAACTTCTCGAACCGCCAAAACTGGTCGAAAAACTTCCAAAACTTCTCGAAAAGATAACCCTAATGTTGTATCGATAAATCCAAAATATAGTGGAAATAGGAAATTTGGCAACCGCAAAAAAAAGGCAAATATCGAAAATCTAAACGAAGTAAGGCGCGGCACAGCGATAACTCGTTCTACAAAAGTAGTAGCAGCGTTGTTTTTTGCGTTTGTTGCCATTTATATTTTGCGGACGGTTATTGCCTTTTTTACAACGCCAGAAATTCCTGTTGAAATGGTTCGGCTTGGCAATGTGGAAGCTCCGCAAACAATTTCGGGAATCATCGTCCGCAACGAAACCGTTTACACAGCCCCAACGGACGGTTTAACCCAATTTAATTTTAACTACAATGACCGAGTTAGACCGTCAACCGTGGTTGCAACAATTCAAAATGTACAGGATATTTCCGCAATTCAGCAATCCTTGGAGCGTGTAGAGGAGCAAATTTTGCAACTTCAGGAACTTCGCGGGGATTTATCCGCTGTTTACCCAAACATTCGCCGCATAAATTCGCAAATACAAAATATGGTTGACGAACGGCTAAATCGGCATATTTCACTGGATTTATCCGAGGCGTATTCTTTGCGCGACAGTATAGTTCAAAATGTGAATATGCGCAACCGCATGATTGTAACGGAAAATTTGGATGCCAATATTCGTGCCGAATTAGGTATAAATCATCAAATATTGATGTCTCAATTAGACGAAAATAGTACGCCCATCCAAATTACACACGGCGGAATCGTCGCAACAATAATTGACGGCTTAGAATCTCAACTAAATTTTGAAACAATGTTCCAGTTGACAAGAGAGCAAACTTTGCAAACCGTTGACTTTAACCAGATAATTCCGCAGCGCGAAGTTGCGGAGGGCGACAACGTTTTCAAGATTGTCAACAGCAATTTGTGGTACATTGCCGCATATATCGACAACGAAATCGCCGACGATTTAACGGTTGGCAATGCGAACATTCCTCTTTTTGTGGACAACAGAGCCGCGCCGATTTTCGCCCGTGTATTTCACATTGAGCAGGGTTATGAGGATTCGCTAGTAATTTTTCGAGTGCCCGATTTTATGACGGAATTTTTGAATATGCGTAACATTTCATTTAGGTTGACAGAAACCGTGCAGCAAGGCTTGCAAATTCCTAATACTGCGATTGTTGAGCAGGTTTATCTTGCGATTCCTTTGGATTTTATCCGAGAAAGCGAGTTGCGTTATGTGGTTAGAGTTGTCGGCGACGAAACCCTAAATATCCCAATAACTGTGGTTGACCAGGATGAATATGTTGCGCTCGTCCCTGAAGATACGGAAATGTTGGAAATTGGCAACACATTAAGGCACAACACGGATATGTCAACCATGATATTAACTGAAGTTAGGTCGGTTCATGGCGTTTTCCGCGAAATAAACGGAATTGCTACGTTTGTTCCTATTTACGTAACGGAAGAGTTTCAACCGACGGCAATACATACAATTTTGAATCCATCGCAAAATTTGGCGTTACCACTGTATTCTCACATTATAACAAACGCCGCTTTGGTACAGGATGGAGATATAGTTTTTAGCGGGGTGCGATAAATGTGCAATATATCCAAAAATTTAGAAGAAATACAGCAAAATATTGTGAAATCTGCCGAAAAAATTGGCAAAAATCCCAATGATATTATTTTGTTAGCAGTAACAAAAACAGTTGATATTTTAAGTATACAACAAGTTTTTAAGTTGGGAATATCCAATTTTGGCGAAAATAAAGTACAAGAATTTTTGCCAAAATACGAATATTTTGAACAAAATAAACAAAATTCGCCTTTTTCGCCTTTTTTACCAAGTTGGCATTTTATCGGAAATTTACAAACAAACAAAGTAAAATTTATTGTGGACAAAGTGCAGTTAATTCACTCGGTGGGCAGTTTTCGCCTAGCGGAGGAAATAAACAAGCAATCTGTCAAGCAAAAAATTACTACAAATATATTACTAGAAGTAAATATTGCCGAAGAGCCGACCAAGCACGGAGTTCCGCCGAGCGAGCTAAACGGGCTAGTTGAGCAGTTATCGCCGTTAGAAAACATCTGTATTAAAGGGCTAATGTGCGTTGCACCGTACACAACACAGCCAGAAAATAATCGGAAATATTTCCAAAAAATGAACGAATTTTTTCTTGACATTTCACAAAAAAGAGTGCATAATGTGAATATGGGTTTTTTATCGATGGGAATGTCTGATGATTACGTTATCGCTATTGAAGAAGGTGCAAACATTGTCAGAGTGGGAACAAAATTATTTGGACATAGAAAGTAGGGATATTTTTGAATCAAAAAGGAGTTAAAGGTATTTTTACCAAACTTGGAGACTTCTTAAATGGCGGCGAAGAAGAAGACGAAACAAATTACGAAGAAGAACTAGAAAACGAAGAAGATGAATACGAAGAAGAACCGCCAAAACGAACCAGAGAAAGAGGCAGCAACGTACACGATATAAACGAAATTTTAATGAAATCGGGTTCCATTCAGCCAACAACGCCACAGCCAACTACTCCTTCCGTCGAAGTAATAAGACCCACCAGCCAAGATGAATGTATACATATACTTGAATTATTAGAAGAAAACGTAATTTGCATCATCAATTTTGAAAATACCGAAGATAGTCATTTGATACAAAGAATTGCAGACAACTTGTCGGGAATTGCACTGGCTAAAAATTGCAATACGCAAAGAGTAAACGACCGTATTTTTATTATAGCACCAGAAGGTATCCCAATTAACGTAAAATTAAAAAATAAAATTGCGGCTACTGCATCCGAACGAAAAAGCAAAATCGAACTTGGCGGTGCTTTCAAAACTTCTTTTTAATGATTTTTAGCTAAAGTAAAGGAGGTATTTTTATGGTTATTGATGTTGACGTAGCAAAAAATTCTATTCCGCTTGAAATTTTTCATCCTGTTGAGTCGAACGATTTTATAGAAATAGCATCTGCAATGGAAAAGGGTAAATTTTTTATAGTAAACTTGTCAAAAGCGAACCAATATAATGGACAAGGACAACGCCTTGCAGATAATATAAGTGGAGCTTGTTTTGTGTTAAACCTTAATATTGCACGTATTTGCAACTATGCTCTTCTCGTAACGCCAACAAAATTCCCAATTACCTCCGAAATAAAAAATAAAATAAGTGAAGAATTTTTAAGGAGGGGAATAATTTGGTAGCTTTTCTTTTGGAAGAGGCTATTCGCCTTTTTGGCGGTGCTCTTATGTTGTTGATTTTTGTGCGGGCTATTTTGTCGTGGTTTCCCGAGCCGCAAGAAGGCATTTTGCGAGATATTTATTATTTGGTAATTAGAGTGTCAAATACGTTTGTGGGCCCTATAATTGAGCCGATTCGTAATTTAATCCAAAAATCTCCGTTGGGCGGGCCTGGCATGATGATTGATTTTTCGCCGATAATTGCGTTCATTTTAATACAATTTGTTCAAGGTTTGCTAATTTCAATAGTTAGAACAATATTTTGAGTTACTCCAATTTACACGACGAATTAGAATTATCCAAGGTTTTGGATAAATTTTTGCTGTGCGAAAAACGGCAAATTGCCACTTTTACTAATTTTTATTCTCCCAATAATTGGGCAAATTTTATCTCGCAAATAAAACCCACAAAAGCCACTAAAATTGTAGCGTTCGGTGGCAACGAGGAAACGGAACGCAAAATTATTGGCTTTTTCCCTGCATTTGGCAACGATTTTGATAATCCGCAAGCTATTGCAGAGTTGTTTCCCATAAAAATATTACAAATAAAACATAATTCTAAATTTAACAAACCGCCCAGACATCAGGATTATTTGGGTGCAATAATCGGCTTGGGCTTGGAACGCACCAAAATTGGCGACATTCTAACAGGAGCGGATTATGCCGAAATATTCGCCTACAGCGATATTTCCGATTATATTTGCACCCAGCTAAATAAGGTTGGCAACACGACCGTTACGGCAAAAATATCCCAAACCGCAACTTTAATTAAAGCAACAGAAAAAATTTTGCAAGTGAATGTTGCCTCAATGCGATTAGATGTTGTTTTGTCGGCAATATTTAAGCTGTCCAGGAAAGAAGTTTCGGCGTTGATTTTGGCAGAGAAAGCATTTGTCAACTGGATTCCGTGTAAATCTCAAACCAAAACCGTAAATATTGGCGATATTTTAACCTTGCGCGGCTACGGCAGAGCCAAAATAGGGGATATTTTAGGTACAACAAAAAAAGATAGGTTGCGTTTGGAAGTTGAGATGTAAGGGGAAAAAACGGGCGGATATTTTATCCGCCCATACAAATTGCCAACCGTAGGGGCGGATATTACCTGCCAGTCCGACAGGCGGGTCCGCCCGCATTTCGCCCTTTGTAATATTATAATTTGTCATTGCAATGACAAAAAATTTTAGTTGTCATAATTGTTGTAAAATATTGTAAAATTTGGAAAAATTGCCAATTTATAAAAAACGGGCGACCGTCCTCGGTCGTCCGTTTGACCATTTCAATATTTTTATAAAATAAATTTTCCAAATTATTTTAGAGGAACATTATAAATTGCATTTGACCGCAATTTTGCCCCTACAACCGTTTCTATGACTTTTTCGGTTAATAAAGCCTTTGTATTTGACGAAATAACGCCGATGCTGTAAAAATCGCAAATTTCCTTTAGTTCGTCTCGTTTTAGGTTTAGGCTTTGCAAATAGACGGTGGCATCTTCGCGGCTGGTTATGGTTTGCAAATGTTCGCATATATCGTTAATTTTCGGGCTTTTTTGGCTTTTATCGGACGTTTTCGTTGTTTTTTTGGATATTTCTAATTTTAACGTGCCGTTTGCCAAATCTTTTAGCGTTTCTTCTGGCAATGTAGCCAAAAATGTAAAAATTACGCTGTTTAGCTGTGAAATTTCCTTTAGCATTTGTCAACCTCCAAGATTTGTTCTTTGCATAAATTCGTCCACAAAATCGTGTAATTCGTCAACAACCTTGCTATAGCTGCCGCTTTTGTGGGATTGCTCAATAACCTGCTTGCCAAATTCGACAGGAAACGAAAACAGCGTTTTATTTTCTCGTATCATTGTGTCAAACATGGTTATATTTTTAATTTTAAGTTCGCTTATGTAGGTTTTGTTTGCCGCAATCGGCTCACCTTGATTTAGCGAAATCATTGTTGCAACAACGCCCAAAAATTTTGGGAAAACCTTGTTTTTTGTATAAGAATTGTAATCGGAAATAAATTCGCGAATGCCGTGTTGCAGATGGTCGATTCCCAGGGTTGACAAATAATCCATTTTTGCTGGAATAATGTAGTAATCGCTTGCAATTATGGCGTTTCGGGTTACAGCGTGCATATTTGGCGGACAATCAAACAAAACGACATCATAATCGTTAAAATCTTGCAAAGCGTTTCTAAAATAGGAATACGTTTTTATGAAGTTATTTTTATGTTGACGTGGCGATGCAGCAGTTAATTTCAAGGCTAAATCTATATCCATGTCAATCAACCTCAAATGAGAACTTATAATATCGATTCCACTTCTTTGTATAATCAAACTGGAGAGCGGCGGCGGCGTTTGGTCGTCGATTATAGCATCAAACCAAATTTTAATGGTTTTATTTTTTTCGAAATTTTTTTGCCATTCGTCAACCTTCAAAAACGAAAAAGTTAAGTTAGTTTGTGGATCCACATCAATAACAAGAACTTTTTTTCCACGTTGAGCAAGCCCAACCGCAAGATTGGCTGTAATAGTGGTTTTTCCAACACCACCCTTATAATTAGTAACCGAAACAATCTTCATAAAAATTCCTACTTCCTTCGAATATTCAAAACCGTGGGCGCCCGCCTGCCGGCGGGCAGGCTGCCCACACCCGCAAGGACGCGCGCGCCCTTGACCCGCATTTTTTTTAGGTTGGATTTGTTGTAAATGCGAATTAGTAGGGGCGGACCCGCCTGCCGGACGGGCAGGTATTATCCGCCCGCAGGTCATAACTGGCGGCTATTACCTGCCCGCAGGTCATCACTGGCGGATTTGCCCATCCAGCAAATTTCAACATTTCAACATTTACATTATAAATTCAACTGCAATTAGCATCATGCTTACATAATAAAATTATATTTGATTTTACCTCGGCTGTCAAGATAATTTGTAATAATTTTGTAATGATTTTTAACGGTACAAAAAACAGCCGATAATCAAATCGGCTGTTTTTTTATCTCAAAACCTATCTTAATGTTACATTTCTGAAAAACGGATCGCTATTAAAGTTAAACTCGATGCCGTCAATGCCGTTTACGCCAAATATGGAATGTCCAAATGTTGTGAATATTGCTGGCATTTCTTCTTGTAAAATTGCGGCAACTTCGTTGTACATTGCTGCTCTGTTGGCTGGGTCAAGTTCAAGGCGAGCGGCCTCTAACAATTCGTCAACTCTTGCGTTGCTTAGGAATGTCGAGTTGTTGCCATAGGGTGGATGATTGCGCGAGTGGAACAATGGATCAAACGCATAATCTGGATCGGCTGTAATTACGCCCCATGCTTGTGTTGCCATGTCATAATTGCCAGCATCGATGTCCGCCAAAAATGCTCCCCATTCGAGTACACGAATGTTTACGTTGATGTTCATTGGCAATAACTCGGCTTGCAATAACTCTGCTGTTTGGGCTCTTGCGGCGTTACCTTCGTTTACTACTAAATCAATGTCAAAACCATCGCCGTAACCCAAATCGATTAACAACTGACGAGCAGCCTCTGGGTTAAATTGTGGCATATCTATGCCTGTTGGCGAAAGATTTACAAGTGGAGGTAATGGACCATCGCTTGCAATGCTACCAAATCCCTCTGCAATGCCGTAGAAAATGCTTTCAATGTCAACCGCCATTGCTATTGCACGGCGAACTTCGGCGTTGCCCAAAGGTCCTTCGCTTGCTGTGTTGATTCCCAAATAGGAAAATACTGCACTACCAAATTGAATAAATTCAACGTGGTTTAGGTGGTTCATTTGCAAATATTGTCCACCTTGCAAGAACGTAACATTTGCTTCACCTGCATCTAACATAGCCATACGAGTTTGTGGATCGGGTACAACACGGAAAATTACGTCAACTGCGGGAACGCTTTCCCAGTGATTGGGATTAGGAACTAACCGCATGAAATCGCCAGGAGCCCATTCGTCCAAGATGAACGGACCAGTTCCGATAATGTTTTCGCTAACAGAACGTCCGCCAGCGTTTGCCTCTTCGATGGTTGCTGGAGCTACAATTTGAGCCGCTCCGTGAGCCAAGTGGTTCATAAATGGCGCATAAGGAAATTGCAACGTAATTTGCACTGTATAATCGTCAATTACGGTAATTTCGTCAATCATATCCAACAAAAACGCCACAGGAGACGCTATATCGGGATCAAGCACGCGATCTAGCGAAAGTTTAACAGCATCGGCGTTAAATGGCGAGCCATCGTGGAAAGTTACGCCTTGGCGCAAGTTGAATATGTAGGTATACGGATCGGGAATATCCCAACTAGTAGCCAAAACAGGCACAACTTGCGGAGTTGGTCCAGGTGAGAAACGAACCAAACCCTCGGTTATATTGTTGCGTACATCGGCAGTTGCGGAGTTATTTCCGCCAGCTGCGTTAAAATCTAATGTTGGAGCATCGCTCATTACTGCGAAAACTACTTCGCCGCTTGCTGGTGCTGATCCGTTGGCGGCTGTGTCGCCTGTTGCTGGAGCGGTATCGCCTGTTGCGGCGGCTCCATCGCCTGCTGGTGCAGG
>WRKG01000260.1 GCA_009778185.1 Bacillota bacterium | reverse complement strand
TTACTAATCCTTTGCACTTATTAACCTTTAACCTAAAAAAAATTAGCGGGTCAAGGGCGCGCGCGTCCTTGCGGGGTTTGGGGCAGAGCCCCAAGGTCCTATGTTGTAAATTATAGAGGTGAGTATAATGGAGAATCATGAGCTTTATTTGGGGTCGAAAGTTTATACTAATGCAAAATGTGTTGGTTGTAATTTGTGTGTTTCGGTTTGTCCTTGTGATGAGGCTAAAGTTGTTGTTTTGCAGGATAATTTGGAAAAAATTTACGTAAACGAACAAAAATGTATAAATTGCGGCGAATGCGTGCGTGCGTGTATTCACGATGCGGTCGATTATAAGGATAGCACAAGAAAATTTTTTGATGACCTAAAAAATGGCGAAAAAATCTCGGTTATAACTGCTCCATCTTTGCGAACAAATATCCCAGAATGGGAGCGGCTTTTGGGATTTTTGCGAACGCTCGGCGTGCACGCAATTTATGATGTCTCTTTTGGGGCTGATATTTGTACATGGGCGTATCTCAAATATTTTAAGGAAAACGATGCGCGCGGAATGATTGCTCAACCTTGCCCGTCCGTTGTCAACTATATAGAATATTATGCTCACGATTTAATCGATAAACTTATGCCGATTCATAGCCCTGTTATGTGTATGGCGATTTATATGAATAAATATACAAATATCGACGGAAAATATGCGTTTATTTCTCCGTGTGCTGGCAAATTGGACGAAATTTTAGACCCAAATACAAACGGACTTATCAGCTATAACGTTACTTTCAAAAAATTATTGCAGTATCTTGACAAGTACGAAATGAATTACACGGATTGTCAGCCGACAAACCACGACAACAATTTGCATGGGCTTGGTTCAATTTTTCCTGCTCCTGGCGGACTTACTGCTAATATTCGTGATTATATGCCCAACGAGTGGATTTTCCAAATTGAAGGACAACCGCACGTAAAAGAATTTTTAGACCAATATCGCACCACAAAAGACGAGATGGATACGCCCATTTTAGTCGACATTTTGAACTGTCGGCAAGGTTGCAACGCTGGCACAGGTGCACATCTTACCGAAAAAGATTCCTATAAAATTGGGCGAACTATGCACAATTTGCAAAAGCAAGCCAAAGCCTACAAAAACGCCAACAACACAAACTCGATTATGGATTCCAATTTTGCCGAATTTGACGAAACCTTGCATTTATCCGATTTTTACCGAAAATACAGCGTTAAAGGCACGCCAGATACGATTGTAACGCCCGAACAGCGCGAAACCGCCTATTTGATGTTGCGTAAAAAAACAGCCGCATCTCGTAGAAAAGATTGCCGTGCTTGCGGTTTTCCAACTTGCGAACGTATGGCGGACGCAATTTTTAAGGGAATAAATCGCCCAGAAAACTGCATTGAATACAACCGTACAATTCTCCGCATAAGCCACGCAGAAATCGCCGATTTATTGGAAAAAGCCAAAGAGCGCAACGAGGAACTTGACAAGGCAAACATGGCAAAAAGTGAATTTTTGGCGAATATGTCTCACGAAATACGTACGCCAATGAACGCAATTATCGGAATATCCGAACTTTTGCTGAACGAACATCTTGACAACCATCAACATGAATATGTCAACGATATTTATTCTTCGGCGATGTCGCTAATGGCAATTATCAACGATATTTTGGATATGTCCAAAATTGAGGCTGGCAAAATGGAACTTGTGCCAATCGATTACAATTTCGATATGTTTCTTAACACTGTCGAATCAATGTTCCAATTTGTGGGCAAAAAAAGCAACCTAGATTTTTTCTTGGAAACCAAAACCGAGTTACCACGGTATCTTTTTGGCGACGATATACGCTTGCGCCAAGTTTTAACCAATGTTTGCGGTAATGCAATGAAGTTCACAAAAAAGGGTAGCGTTCGGCTTATCGTGGAAGCAACCGAAAACACGCTAATTTTTGAAATAAAAGATACGGGAATCGGCATCCGCGAAAAAGATATTCCCAACCTGTTTAACACTTTCGAGCAAACCGACAGCAAAAAAAATCGTGGCATTGTCGGCACAGGATTAGGCTTGTCAATCTGCAAAACTTTCGTGGAGATGATGGGCGGCACAATCGGCGCAACCAGCGAATACGGAGTAGGCACAACTTTTAGAATCGAAATTCCGTTCCAGTTGGGCGACGAAAACAAAATAAAATACAACGCAACCGATAAACCTCAAAAAATATTCACTGCCGAAGATGCCAATATTTTAGTGGTTGACGACAACGAATTTAACTTAAAAGTTGCAATCGGTTTGCTGCAAATATTGCGAATCGAAGCGGATACCGCAAAATCGGGATTTGAGGCAATAAAAATGGTGCAACAACGTGATTACGACATTATTTTTATGGATCACATGATGCCCGTAATGGACGGAATTAAAACCGTTGAGCATATCCGCGAATTAGGCGGAAAGCACGAAAAAACGCCAATTATTGCACTTACAGCCAACGCAATTCAGGGTGCAAAAGAAATGTTTTTGGAAAACGGAATGAACGATTTTATCTCAAAACCGATAGACAGCGAATTTTTGCACCGTATTGTGGAAAAATGGTTGCCAACAAATAAAGTGAACATAAGCACCGACAACAAAGCGGCGTTACATCAGGCTCAACAAGTGCAACATTCGTATACTAGCAAATTTTTTGAACAGCTAAATACTATCGAAGAAATTGCCGTGCAAGCTGGAATAAAACATTTTTCTGGTATGGAAGAAGCCTACAAAGGTGCATTAGAAATGTTCTATCGCAAGCTATCGTCGGAATGTATTGTTATGCAATCGTACCTGCAACATAAGGATTTGCAAGGGTTTGCAATTTCTGTACACGCAATGAAAGGCGTTTTGGCAACTTTGGGTGCAACCAAATTATCCGAACTAGCCGCCGAATTAGAAAAAACCGCCAAATTAGGCGATCTAAAATTTTGTACAGAAAATTTTCCCAATTTGTGGGAAAAATTGCTTGCACTGCACGATAAGCTAAAATCGGCACTTTTCGATAGTTCAGAAAGCGAAATCCCAAAAGATAAGCAAGTTGTTCCAATAGAAGAATCGCAAGCAAGCTGGGAAAAAATAAAAACCGCCGTAGCCGACTTTGACGCAGACACAGCAACCGAAGAACTACAACAACTTTCGTCATTAAATTTTGGCGAAGAGCAAAACACAATAATACAAAATGTGATGCAGGCTATTGCCGATTTTGATTTTGATACAGCCGAAACCATTTTGCAACAAATTTAGCTAACACGCAGCTAGGAGGAGATATTTTGCAAATTAAAGACGGTTTACTAAAAATAAAAGCTATCAACAAAAACGACCATATAGCCAAGCTAAACGAAAACGATTTTAAGCAATATGTAACAGAATTAGAAAAATTTTGCGACACTTTGCCAAATTATGACGAAACCCTAAAAAGCGAAATGAAAAAAGAAGATTATTTTGCAGTGGCAAACACTTTGAGCGAACTAGCTACAATGCTCAAAACATCTCATGCCCTGGATTTATCGGCAAATTGTGCCAAACAATCTTCCCAAATAACCGAGCAAATTAAGGCAAAATCCATTGTGCCGAACGAACTTGAAGACAAAATAATAGAACTTTCGCGGAGTTTATCCGAGTTCTCCATTGACGTACAAATGGCTCTGCACCAAGAAGAAGCACACGCTCACGCACATGACGAAAATGCAATGAAATTTAGCGATTTAGACGAGGACGAACCACCGCCGCCACCGCCCGAACCAAAACAAACGTATACAATTTTAGCAGTGGATGACGTTTCGTTTTTCTTGCAAATAATACGAATGCACCTACAAAATACGCCATTTAAGGCAACTTGCGTTAATTCTGGCAAGGCGGCATTGCGGTTTATCGATAATCATCACGTTGATTTGTATATACTAGATATAGAAATGCCAGAAATGAACGGTTACGAACTGGCAGAAAAAATCCGCAGCAAGGGCAAAACCGAGCCGATTATTTTTTTAACGTCCAACGCATCCCGAAACGACGTTATAAAGGCTATTCATGCAGGCGGCTCCGACTTTATAATAAAACCATGCAACCAACAACAAATTTTGGAACGTATTGTAAAACATCTTATGCCAAAGCATAAATTGGAAGAAACCGAAGAAACGGAAGAAACCGCCGAAGACAATAACGAAGAAACAACCGAGCAACCAACCGAAGAACCAACGGAAAAAGCTGAAAAATAAATGGCTTTTTACCCTATTAGTTTTTTTATCTTGCTAAAATTTACTCTATAATAATCCAATAAAAAATGCGGGTCACCTGCCCGCCGGCAGGCGGGAGGGCGCGCGCTCCTTGCGGGTGTGGGCAGCCTGTCCGCCGGCAGGCGGGCGCCCACGGTTTTGAAGTTGTTTAATTTCGAAATAAAAAAATTTTGCTTGACTATTTTGAAAATATGTTATATTATTATTTGCATATAGTAATCTAAATTTTTGTTAATCAGAGAGGAAAAACAGTTATGAACGCAATTATAAAGGAACTGGAACAAGGACAGATGAAAAAAGAAGTGCCTGTTTTCAAAGTGGGCGATACTGTTCGTGTACACGGAAAAATTGTAGAGGGTACAAAAGAGCGTATCCAAATTTTTGAGGGCGTTGTAATTAAACGCCAAAACGCCGGAGTAAGAGAAACCTTTACCGTACGCAGACTTTCTTACGGTGTTGGCGTTGAAAAAACGTGGCCACTGCATTCGCCACGTGTCGATAATGTGGAAGTTGTGCGCCGTGGCGTTGTACGCCGTGCTAAATTGTTCTATTTGCGTAACCGCATTGGCAAGGCTGCAAAAGTAAAAGAAGAAATATACAAAAAATCGTAATAATTTGGCATGGACGCAATAATGACCGCGCTCATGCCTTTTTCAAAGGTGGGCTAAATGCTAACTAAAAATATTAAAAATCCGATTGTCAGAAATATACTAGAATGGCTTTTTGCGATTGCTACTGCTTTTATTTTGTTTCTTATTATTCGCAACTTTATTTTTAGAGTTGCCGATGTAAACGGACATTCTATGCAGCCAACCCTGGAACATGGCGATTTTGTTTTGCTGTCAAAAATTCGCTACTGGTTTGATGCTCCGCAACACGGCGATATTATTGCCTTCCCTTTTAGGGGAAATCCGTCCGAATATTACATTAAACGTGTAATCGGCGTTCCTGGCGATACAATAGATTTTTTGGATAACCAATTTATTGTCAATGGTCAAACAGAAGAATACTCCTTTGCGGTAGTTGACATATTTTCTGGCGGAGATACCGATTTTCCTATAACGGTGGCTGCGGGCGAATTTTTTGTGCTTGGCGATAACCGCAACGCCAGTAAAGACAGCCGCTATACCGAAGTTGGGCTTGTTCCGCAAAACGAAATGCTAGGCAGAGTAACCTTTAGGTTATGGCCAATCGGCAGAATCGGCTTGGTTTCGCCATGAACATACAATGGTACCCAGGTCATATGACCAAAACCAAGCGAATGATGCAAGAGAACATCCCGCTAGTGGATATAATTATCGAATTATTGGATGCACGCATTCCATATAGCAGTAAAAATCCAGAAATAGATATTTTGGCAAAAAATAAAAAGCGGCTTGTTTTGCTAAATAAATCCGATTTAGCCGACAATAAAATTACCAAAGATTGGCAAAATTACTACATATCGTTGGGATTTTCCACGTTAGCACTAAACGCAACCGAAAAAAAAATAGCCAATCGTTTATCCGAAACAGTTCGCGAAATAATGTCCGAAAAAATTGAAAAGGAAAAAAAACGCGGAAGATTAACGGTAAACATTAGGGCAATGGTCGTGGGAATCCCGAACGTGGGAAAATCAACGCTTATTAACCAACTTTCGGGAATAGCGGGCAAAAAAGGCACTCCAACAGTTACGGGCGACAAGCCTGGCGTAACTCGCGGCAAGCAATGGATAAAAGTTGCCAAAGATTTCGACTTGCTAGATACTCCTGGCGTACTATGGCCAAAATTTGAAGAGCAGACAGTAGGCGAAAAACTGGCATTTACAGGTGCAATAAAAGATACAATTTTGGATTCGGCAACATTAGCAGAGTTATTCATAAAATGGCTATTACAAGAAAATGCAACGGCGTTGCTAAACCGTTACAAACTCCCTGAAAATGCCATAAATTTGCCTCCCCACGAGATATTGCAAGCCATCGGCGTTGCACGTTCATTTAAGCTAAAAGGCGATACAATCGATTTAGAAAGAGCCGCAATAGTTTTATTAGACGAGTTTAGGAGCGGTAAACTTGGTAGGATAACCCTTGAAAAGCCGTAATTAGGGATGTTTTGTAATGCAAATTATCGATTGACAAATTGTGTTTGTCAAATGTAGTGGCGTGTCGGAAGTTCGCTGGACTTCTGACATATACACCAGTTTATGGTTTACTAGCGTATGTTATCTGTCGATTTAATATTTGCGTACGGGATAATAAATATCTGTCGCTTTAATGCTGGCGTACAGATAATATCTGCCAGTTTTACAACTTACGGGCGGATATTATCCGCCCCTACGGCAAGCATTAAAAACTATATATCAATTTAACTGCCGACTGTTGTTTGTTGGCTTTTTTCGATGTTTTCAACATTTTCGGCATTTATAACATCTAACAAATTTTCCAATCGCCCATAATTTGGGAAATTTGTAAGCCCAGTTTCAACTGCATTTTTGGCATCTTCCAATAATCCCAAATTGTAGCCACAAAGTGCAAGCGTAACATATTGTTCTGGTGTTGAGTATGGGCTGTTAAATAATTCAATTACTTTGTTTAGGGCTTGCTCAAAGTTTCCAGTAAATAGTAACTGGCGAGCGGTGCGTTCGGTTTCTAGGTAAGCGATTAAGTCGGCGTTGGCAATTTGCGTATGTTTGGCGGATAGTGTTTTGTAGGTTTCGAAGCCTATTCGATACGGATTGCGGTAATCTAATAGGCTGTGGGTTATTTCTGATTTAATTTCGTCAAATGAGATTGTTGTGTTGTTTAGGGCTGTAAACATTTTTACTACTGGATTGTCAAAATTGGAGGAAATTTCGTTATTTTGCATTATCGCAATTATTTCATTAAAAATCACGTTATCCACATTCGCCACTTGATTGGAAATAGTCGCACATTCAAATATTATATCATTGTAATATCCTGTAATCAAGTCAATGTTTTGTGTGGGCGTATTTTTATTGTTAAACGCATATATTATTTTTAGTTGCAAATTTTGCAAATTATCGATTATAGAAGTCGCAATAATCGGTACAATTTCGCTAATATTCCATTTAACAAAAAGGTTTTTTAGAATCACATATTGTTCGTTAAACAACTCAAAGTCATTTGCATGAAATTTTCCCAATCCAATATTAACATTTTCATTTTGAATAAGCGTGTAAATAAAGCTATTGTATATGCTTTTTGGATAGCAAGAGGCGGAAGTTAAATCGTCGGCTATTAGCATATTCATAAATTGGTCTGCCATGTGCGTATTTTCGCGAAATTTATATTTTTTTATTATGCTAGATTTATATGCGTTAGTTGGGCCCGAAACCAAATTTAGATTCATAAACTCTATCCAATTTTTTTCTACGTTTTGTTTGCCTATTATTTTTATCGGAAAAGTTACAGTATATGGACTTATATTTGGCTCTATTATGTTTTGCTCGTTATCGCAACCATGCACAGAGCAATGGATAAAAATAATGTCATATTCATATTCGTCTGCTTGGATTTTTATAATATCAAAAGCTGTTGGTTCGAAAGTATCGTCAGCACCAGCGAAAATAAGATATTTTCCACTGGCTTTTTCAAGCCCAAAATTAAACCCTGAATATGTTCCGCCATTTTCCTTGTGAAAAGCCTGTATTCTATTATCAACTTTCGCATAATCATCAATAATTTTTGCACAGGAATCAGTCGAACCATCGTTAATCAACAATAATTCCCAATCGTCAATTTTTTGCATTAAAATACTATCAACCATTTTTCGGAGAGTCATTTCGTTGTTATATATAGGAATTACTATCGATAACAAAGGTTGCATTTTAACCATTCCTTTCGGCATTTATAATATCTAACAAGTCTTCCAATCGCCCATAATTTGGGAAACTTGCAAGCCCAGTTTCAACTGCATTTTTGGCATCTTCCAACAATCCCAAATTGTAGCCACAAAGTGCAAGCGTAACATATTGCTCGGGTGTTGAAAATGGGCTGTTGAATAATTCGATTACTTTATTTAGGGCTTGCTCAAAGTTTCCAGTAAATAGCAACTGGCGAGCGGTGCGTTCGGTTTCTAGGTAATCAATTAAATTGGCGTTGTCAATTTGCGTATGTTCGACGGATAAAGTTTTGTAGGTTTCGAAACCGATTCGATACGGATTGCGATAATCTAATAAACTGTGTGCTATTTCTGATTTAATTTCGTCAAATGAAATTGTTGTGTTGTTTAACGCTGTAAACATTCTTACTACTGGGTTGTCAAAGTCGGTTGGTAATTCGCTAGATTGTATTATGTTTCCTATAGTGTTGAAAACCCTGTTATCGACATTTGATAAATTTTCGGTAAGTATAGCGGCTTCGAGTATTATATCATCGTAATAATTTGTAACAATATCAATTTTCTTAGCAGGATCTTTTGGAGCGTTAAATGCTAATAATATATAAGGCAATAATCTATTTTTTAGCATATTTAATTGTCTAATTGCAATTTTAGGCAAATCATCCAAAAGATTCCACGTACTTAATAATTGCTTTGCTTTGATATATATTTCGTTGTGTGCCAAATTTTCGTTTTCACGGTATTTTTGAAAAGATATATTTTTATCAACATTATATATATATATATATAATGTTGATAAATAGGTATATGTATATAAGAAACGCTACTTATATTATTCGCTATCAAAAGATTCATCCAAGTATCTCCCTGTTCAGTAAAACAATATTTTTTAATTATGGAGGACTTGTAGGCATTTACATTCGCTTCAAGAAATCCGTCATAAAAAATCGTTGCAAAACATTTTTCAAAATCTCTTTTATTTGAGAATTTGAATGAATCGGTCAAAATGCCATTATACGCAGAAACACTTTCTATTATATTTTGATCGTTATCGCAAAAATGAACAATCGTATTCATTAAAATTATATCGTAATCATATTCGTTTGCTTGTTTAGCTATTATTTCAAAGGCATTTTGGGTAAATGTATCATCGGCACTACAAAAGGTAATATATTTTCCGGTGGCGTTTTCTAACCCTACATTGTACCCAGAAAATGTTCCGCCATTTTCCTTGTGAAAAGCCTTTATTCGATTATCAACTTTCGCATAATCGTCAATAATTCTTGCACAAGAATCAGTCGAACCATCATTAATCAATAATAATTCCCAATCGTCAATTTTTTGCACTAAAATACTATCAAGCATTTTTTTGAGAGTCATTTCATTATTATATATAGGAATTACTATCGACAACAAAGGTTGCATTTTAACCATTCCTTTCGGCATTTATAATATCTAATAAATTTTCCAATCGCCCATAATTTGGGAAATTTGCAAGCCCAGTTTCAAGTGTATTTTTGGCATCTTCCAACAATCCCAAATTGTAGCCACAAAGTGCAAGCGTAACATATTGCTCGGGTGTTGAATATGGACTGTTGAATAACTCAATTACTTTGTTTATAGCTTGCTCAAAGTTTCCAGTGAATAGCAACTGGCGAGCGGTGCGTTCGGTTTCTAGGTAAGCGATTAAATCGGCGTTGGCAATTTGCGTATGTTCAACGGATAAATTTTTGTAAGTTTCGAAACCTATCATATAAGGGTTGCGATAATCTAGTAGGCTGTGAGTTATTTCCGATTTAATTTCGTCAAATGAGATTGCTGTGTTGTTTAGGGCTGTAAACATTCTTGCTACTGGGTTGTCAAAATCGTTTGGTAATTCGCTAGATTGTATTATGTTTCCTATAGTGTTGAAAATCCAATTATCTACATTTGGTAAATTTTCGGTCAATATTGCGGCTTTGAGAGTTATATCGTCACAATAATTTGTAACAATATCAATTTTTATATTATTTGCTATCAAAAGATTCATCCAAGTATCCCCCGGTCATTACAATATTTCCTTGTTCAGCAAAACGATACTTTTTAATTACAGAAGATTTGTAAGCATTTACATTTGTATCAAGAAGCGTGTAATAAAAAATCATTGCAAAACATTTTTCAAACTCTCTTTTATTTAAACATTTGAATGAATCGATCAAAATTCCGTCATGAGCAGAAACACTTTCTGTTATATTTTGATTGTTATCACAAAAATGAAAAATCGTATTCATTAGAATTATATCGTAACCATATTCAGTTGCTTGTTTAGCTATTATTTCAAAGGCATTTTGAGTAAATGTGTCGTCGGCACTAAAAAAGGTAATATATTTTCCGGTGGCGTTTTCTAAACCTACATTGTAGCCAGAAAATGTTCCGCCATTTTCCTTGTGAAAAGCCTGTATTCGATTGTCAACTTTCGCATAATCGTCAATAATTTTTGCACAAGAATCAGTCGAACCATCGTTAATCAATAATAATTCCCAATCGTCAATTTTTTGCACTAAAATACTATCAACCATTTTTTTGAGAGTCGTTTCATTGTTAAATATGGGAATTACTATCGACAACAAAGGTTGCATTTTAATCAGCCCTTTCGGCATTTATAATATCTAATAAATTTTCCAATCGCCCATAATTGGGGAAATTTGCAAGCCCCGTTTCAACTGCATTTTTGGCATCTTCTAACAATCCCAAATTGTAGCCACAAAGTGCAAGCGTAACATATTGCTCGGGTGTAGAAAATTGGCTGTTGAATAATTCGATTACTTTATTTAGGGCTTGCTCAAAGTTTCCAGTAAATAGTAACTGGCGAGCGGTGCGTTCGGTTTCTAGGTAAGCGATTAAATCGGCGTTGGCAATTTGCGTATGTTTGGCGGATAGGGTTTTGTAGGTTTCGAAACCGATTCGATACGGATTGCGGTAATCTAGTAGGCTGTGGGTTATTTCCGATTTTATTTCGTCAAACGAGATTGTTGTGTTGTTTAGGGCTGTGAACATTCGCACTATTGGGTTGTCAAAATTAGCGGGAAGAGAGGTGTTTTGCATAATTGCAAGTATAGTGGTGCTAAATTTATTATCCACATAAACCAAATTATTTGAAAAGTTGGCTGTTTCAAATATTACATCGTCATAATATGATGTAATAATATCAATGTTTTGAGCAGTAGTATTTTTATTGTTATATGCAAAAATTTGGGATATTAGATATTCTAGCCAACAAATAATATGATATTCAGAAAGCCTAAATAAAGTAGTTTCGTCTAAGCAATCCCATTTCAAAAATAGTTGTTTATATTTTATGTAGTATTCGTTATACATATCTCTAGTGTAATCGTAGTATTTGCCAACGCTAATATTTTTCATATCATCATTTAGCGATATATAATAAAAATGATTGTATATAGGTTGCGAACTGCAAGAGATAGATTTAATATCATCTGCTAATTCTATATTTAACAAATAATCTGATCCATATACGTCTTCGCGATATTTGTATTTTTTTATTATACTTGATTTGTACACATTTATTGTATTATGATTTATGCCCGACATTAAAAACTCTATCCAAAAATGTTGAACTTGCCTTTGCTCCTTTATGCAAATTGTATCCATTTGTTTCGCAAAAGATGGCAAAGTATCTTGTAGCCTAAGTTCCAAAATTTTTTGATTGCTATCACAATCGAAGTAATTAACTAACATATAAATAATGTCATATTCATATTCTTCAGCTTGTTGAGATATAATTTCAAAGGCATCTGGTTCGTAAGTATCGTCAGCACCACAAAATGTAACGTATTTTCCTGTGGCTTGCTCTAATCCTACGTTAAAAGCAGAATTACAGCCACCGTTTGTTTTGTGAAACACCTTAATCCGTGAATCAGCTTTTGCATAGTCATCAACAATTTGCGGACAAGAATCTGTACCTCCATCGTCAACTAGCAATAATTCCCAGTTGTCAATTTTCTGTATTAAAATACTGTCAATCGCTTTTTTTATAGTCGTTTCGTTATTATAAGTTGCAATTACCACTGACAACAAAGGTTGCATTTTAACCATTCCTTTCAAAATTATAACACCTCCGCAAATCCCCAAAGTCAACCACAAACCAAAAACTTACCTTTACCCAAATAAAATTATACAATATTTTTGAAACATATGCAACTTCCCCAAACAAAATTTATTTGACATCCCCAACCAACTTATGTATAATAATCAAGGGCGTATTAAGCCCAAAAAATCAAACTATTAAAGAGGTGATGTTTCCATGAAACGTACTTATCAGCCAAAAAGGCGGCAACGCTACAAAGAACACGGCTTTAGAAAAAGAATGCGCACAAAATCGGGTCGCAATGTTTTACAACGTAGACGGCGCAAAGGGCGTAAATCGTTGACCGTTTAGGTCAATCGCCCATCTTACTAAATTATGCAACAAAAACCAATAGCAACACTCAAAAAAAACCGTGAATTTAAGGCGGTATACGACAACAAATGTTTTTACGCTAACCGTTTGTTAGTTTTGTATACAAAAAAAAACGAACTTCCGCAAAGCCGATTGGGCGTTTCTGTTAGCCGCAAAGTTGGCAATGCGGTTGTTCGTAACAAACTTAAACGCCGTATTAAAGAAATTATGCGCTTAAATGCCAACAAACTCGCCCAAGGCTACGATTTTGTTATTGTAGCACGTAAAGGATCGGCAACCGCTTCGTTTCAACAAATAGGGCTTGCCCTGTTTAATTTATTTGACAAGAAAAAGGGAATTTTATGAGATACATTAAATTATTCTTGCTTATGCTATTGCGAGCCTACAAAAAATGGATTTCGCCGCTGTTAGGAGAACGCTGTCGGTTTTACCCAAGCTGCTCCGATTATATGTACGAGGCGATTACTCGGCACGGCATAGCAAAGGGCATAGCTTTAGGTTCGTACCGCCTGCTGCGGTGCAATCCGCTTTGCAAAGGCGGCTATGATCCCGTTCCCTAGGAGGTAAAAATTTGTATTTTTTAGGACTGTTTGGCGGACAAAGAATGGTGCAAAACGAGCCAGGTATGCTTATTGGCCCTATTGCCGCCGCGTTCGGCTTTATTATCGACGTTATTTTTAACATCATTAACAACATCACTATTTATCACTCGTTGGGCTTTTCTATCATTCTGCTTACTATTATTGTCCGTTCGCTTATGTTGCCCTTGGCTATCAAAACGCAAAAATCTATGGCGGCTATGCAACGCCTTAACCCCGAACTGCAAAAAATTCGCAAAAAATATCCCGATAAAGACGCAAAAAGCCAACAGGCAATGAACGCCGAAATTCAAAAATTATACGCCGACAACAAGGTTAATCCGCTTGGCGGCTGCTTGCCCATGCTAATCCAAATGCCGTTCTTTTTTGGGCTAAGTTTTATTATGCAACAATCGTATTTGTACGTTTCGCGGCTGGGAGATTTATATACGCAAATTTCTACTTTCCTTATAAATCACGTGCCGGGCTACACAAATTATGTGGGCGCAATCGGTGCGCCGCGCGTTCCTGGCAACGCAACTATCAATATTGCCGAGGTTGCCGACCTTAACCGCTTGCTAAACGTTTTTAGCGCCGATGACTGGGAAAATTTATTTAACTCGATGCCAGAAATTTATTCGCAAATTCCCGCGCAACACCTGCAAACGCTAATGGCGCAACTTCCGCCCGATATGGTGGAAATTTTGAACGCTCCAGCCGACCAAGCCGCTATTTACGGCGGTCGATTAGATGCTCTGCAACAAGTGGGCGATTATCTGCAAAATCTGCTTGCCAGCTTTCCTGTGCCAGCCGATTATCTTAACTTGCCAACTTTGCTAACCTTGCACGAGCAAAAAGTTGCTATCGAAAATTTCTTCGGAATGGCTTTAACCGAAGCAACGGGAATCGGCTGGCCTGGCATTATTATCCCAATTTTGGCGGTCGCAACCTCTATTTTGACATCTATCGTTACTATGCGTGCCTCCATTGTTACCGACGAACGCGCCAAACAACAGCAAAAAATGATGATGATTATAATGCCCATTATGATGGGCGCAATGACTATCGGCTTGCCCGCTGGCGTTGGTATATTTTGGATAACTAGCTCGGTTTACCAAACCGTTCAGCAACTGGTGCTTAACAAACGCATCCTAGAGCCGATTAAAGAAGAAATGGCGAAATCTGCCAAAACATAACACAAGTAAGGTGTGATAAAAATTTTTGGGGAATGCTCCAAGTGCTTTTTGTTGGAGCGTTCTCTAACACGCCCTTAAATACTGGAGGGAATTGAATGGAAACAGTAACAGTAGAACGAGTCGGAAAAACGAAAGAAGACGCAATAGCAGCAGCATTAAAAATACTAGATTTAACTATAGATCAGGTAGATATTACAATTATTGACGAGGGATCAAAAGGATTTTTAGGCTTAATTGGCAATAAACCCGCCAAAGTAAGCGTAACCAAAAAAATTGGCCCAATAGAACTAGCCGAACGTTTTTTATTAGAAGTAACTGAAGCTATGGGAATGTTAGTAAAACTTGAGATGAATCGCAAAGAAAAGCATTTGCACGTTAATTTGATAGGACAAAACATGGGCGTTTTAATAGGTAAACGTGGGCAAACTTTGGATGCCCTGCAATATTTAACCAATCTTGTAATAAACCGTTGCGGCGTTCCAGAATTTAGCATTGTGCTTGATACCGAAAATTATCGTAAACGCCGCCGCGAAACCCTCGAAGGCTTGGCTATTAGCCTTGCTCGCAAAGTAAAAGCCACCAAAAAAAATGTCGTGCTAGAGCCAATGAGCCGCTACGAACGCCACATAATTCACACAATTTTGCAAAAAGATACCGCCGTTCGTACTTTCAGCGAAGGCGTTGATCCCTATCGCAACGTGATAATTGCCCCAAAATTAGCTTATGATGAACTTGATAAAACCGATAAAACCGACAAAACCGACAAAAAAGACAAAAAAAATAAATGGGATAAATGGGATAAAGCCGAAAATAGCGGAACATCCGAAAATCCCCATTTTAGAACATCGTCCAAGCCGCCCCGCCAAAGAACTCGCCGCCCTCGCAAAAGTTCATATAAACCAGAACATAATCCGCAAAATATAGATAATGTTGACCAATAAAACAATAACAGCAGTGGCAACTCCGCCTGGAGTGGGCGCTGTAGCGATTATCCGCATCTCGGGCGAAAAAACCATTGATATAATAAACAAAATTTTCACCAGACAAAAATCCCAAAAAAGCCCGATGTTATCCCACAAATTATATTACGGCAAAATAACGGACGAAAGCAACAATATAATAGATGAAGTAATGTGCGTTTTAATGCGAGCGCCGCGTTCGTATACCTGCGAAGATACAGCTGAAATTCATTGCCACGGCGGCATTGCAACAGTTGCCGCCGTTTTGGATATTGTGCTGAAAAACGGCGCAAATTTAGCCGAACCTGGCGAATTTACCAAGCGGGCTTTTTTGAATGGCAGAATCGACTTAAGTCAAGCTGAAGCCGTCATGGAGCTAATTTCCGCCAAAAATCAGTTGGCACGGCGTGCAACCTTGCGAAAACTGGCTGGCGGATTATCCCAAAAGGTAAAATCGGCGCGGCAACAAATTTTATCGTGGCTGGCGAATATCGAGTTGTCAATCGATTATCCCGAACACGAAGAAGAGGCTGAAAATTTAGCCACAATTCAGCAAGAATGCGTTATTTTGTTGCAAAATTTGGACAATTTGGCAAAAACGGCAAATATTGGCAACTTCATACAAATGGGCGTTCCCACGGCGATAATTGGTCGTCCAAACGTGGGCAAATCTTCCCTAATGAACGCCATTTTGCAACAAGAACGCGCAATAGTTACCGAAATTGCAGGCACAACACGAGATACTTTAACCGAAAGCGTTGTTGTGCGGAATATTCCCATTTTATTGACCGATACAGCGGGAATTAGGCAAAATTTGACGGATTTTGCCAATTTGGAAAGTTTGGAAAAATTTGCAAATTTGGAAAGTTTGGAAAATTCCCAAAATTCCAAAAATCCCGAAAATGAAGTTGACAAAATCGATAAAATCGAGCAAATAGGAATAAATCGAACAATAAAATCGGCAGAAAACGCCGAATTAGTGCTTTTTGTACTGGATAACTCCGAGCCGCCGCAACAGGAAGATATAGCAATTATGCAGTTGCTAAACGATAAGAAAAAAATTATCGTGCTAAATAAAAATGATTTACCGCCGAAATTTTCTTTGACGGATTTGACAAGTTTGTCAAATTTGTCAACCTTGAATAATGTTGAAAATGTACCAACTGTAAAAATATCGGCAAAAACGGGCGAAGGATTAAACGAGTTGTACAGCACAATAGAAAGCCTATTTTTCGGCGGAAAAATATCGGTTGACGATGACATTATCACAAAAGAGCGGGATAAATTATTGTTGCAGCAAGCAATATCCCATATAAAGCAAGCACAGCAGGAAATATCCGCCAGCGTTCCCGAGGATATTATTTCTATTAGCTTGCGAGCGGCTTATGTTGCTTTGGGCGAAATTTTAGGCGAAGTTGTCGCCGATGATATTGTTGATAGGATTTTTGCGGAGTTTTGTGTTGGGAAGTAGGTTTTTGGGAAATTTTGGGAAATTTCGAAAAATCTCAAAAAAATATAAAAAAATTTTTAGCCACTACTAATATTATTACTAAATTATGACGATAATATTTTAGAACGAAAAATAATACAATAAAAATTAGAACAGTAAGAGAGGTGCGAAAATGAAAATAAATACTATATATGCTGCACAGGCGGTATATCAAACAAACAGTAAAACACGTAAATCGAATGCTGCCGCTAGCAACGCACAAGATAACCTAAGTATCTCTGGACAAGCGGAAGATTACCAAATCGCCCGTCGTGCTATCTCGCAGCTGCCCGATGTTCGCGAAAACCGTGTTGCAGAGCTTAAATCGCTGATAGAAAGCGGTCAATATTCTGTTAATGCCTCTGCTATTGCAAATAAAATTTTGCAAAACTTTGATAATAGGTGGTCATAATGGCGGGAATAATGGAAAATTTGGTAAGCATCTTAACCGAACAAACCGCTCGCTATGAAGAATTATTAGGCTTATCCAAGGAAAAACGAGATGTAATTATTGCCAACGATATTGAAAACCTCCAAAAAATTAACCATTTGGAAAATATTTTGATAAGCCAAAACCAAAAGCTGGAAAAAAAGCGACAAGCTGTTGTTGCCGATATGGCAATCGTTCTCAACGAAAAGGAAAAAAATTTGACCCTGCCCAAACTTATCGAACTTATGCACGATCAACCCAATGAGCGTACCGCACTAGAAACCGCCCGAGAACGCATTAAAACCGTCATGGAAGAACTGCGCGAAATGAACCATCTTAATGGACAGCTTATCCAAAATGCCCTCGAATACGTGGAGTTTGAAAGCAATTTGCTGAAATCTGCCACTGGTCAAGCACCTACCTATTTTCCAGGCACGGATAACGATTATTATGAAGAAAGTCAAATAGATTTCAAAAATTAATTTTTTTGAAAAGCTGAAAAATCAAGGAGTGATAATTTTGTTTACTTCCCTAAATATCGCTACAAGCGGTATGCGGGCTGCCCAAACTGGGCTTGCCGTTACAGGCCATAATATGGCAAATGCCGAAATTCTCGGCTTTTCGCGACAACGTACAATACAAAATGATACCCGCTTGCGTACAATGGGAACTAGCGGAGCAGGAAATATTCTTCGCGTTGGTACTGGCGTTGACAATAACGCCGTTCATCAAATTCGCAGCCAATATTTTGATATGCGTTTTAGAATGCACAACTCGGCACTTAACTTTCAAGCAATGGTTTCCTCCATCGGTAGCCACATGGAGGACATTTTAGGCGAAACCGAAAACAGTTTCCGCTTGCAACATCTTATGCAGGATGTTTGGCGTTCGATGCAAGAACTTAGCCTAAACATTGGCGGAATTGAATCTCGAGATATTTTTGTAAGCTCGGCTGCTGCTTTTTTAGATAAAGCCCAAAATATTTTCGAAGAACTTTTTGAACTGCAACAAAATTTAGATAGCCAAATTAGAAACATGGTTACCGAAATTAACGATATTGTCGGAAATATCCACCGACTAAACGAACAAATACAATCCAACGAAGTTGCTGGCGACAACGCAAACGATATGCGCGATGAACGCAATTTGCTGATGGATAAATTAAGCGCACTTGTTCCTGCCGAATTTTTTGAAGACCCTCGCACTGGGCATATCAACATTTTTACCCAAGAGGGCAACTTTTTATTGGCACAAGGCTCGCAAAATATGCTCGGCTTAAAAGAAATTAGCGGACGTTATAATTTTGTCGAACCTGTATTCACTATGTCCGATACAGTTTTACCAGCAGGAACGCCACCGCGCGAATATGTGCAGTTTTTTAATTGGACTCGTCCAATAAATGCCGCAAACGGCAACGAACAAGGGGCTTTAATGGCTTTAATTATGGCTCGTGGTGCAATGCCCGCAACTTACGCTGGTGCAGATGCTCTTTGGCGACCTACTGCATTACCCAACGGAGTTGCTTTTGGTAGCATTGACGCTCTTGTTGAGGCGATGATTGGTCCAATGCCCGATCCTGCTAACTTTGCGGGCGGCGCAACAAATCCCGAATATCGTCATGCGCAACTGGTTTGGCAAAATGACCGCAATAATGTGGAACAACTTTATCCAGAAATGTTGACTAATCCAGCAATGGTGCTAACTTCCGTTGCTGCAGGACGTGGAAACCCAATGTTTAACCGTATGCACGATTCCTTTTTAGCGGCAAATCGTACATACAACCAAAATGCGTGGAGCATGGAAAATGCGTTGGTTCCCAATATGATGAAAAATATGGACAGCATTGTCAACAGCGTTGTTCGCCTAATAAATGATGCCGTTGCTCCTGTGGAAAATCACACGCACGATCCTAACGCTCCGTTCGACCTTAACGGAAACCGCTCGTATACCGAGGTTTTTGTTAGAACAGGCTTGGGAAATTCGGTAATGCCACGGTTTGTCAACGATATTCACAATGGCGGATTACCTGGCGATTTTGACAGCTTGTACACTACTCGCAATCTTAAAATAAATCCAGCCCTTTTGCAACCAGGTGGACACAACTTGCTTGCGTTATCCCGTTCTGGCGACCGAGAAGATTCGTCGGTTATCGAAGAAATGCTCGCACTTTGGGTTGACGACGAAAGCCCATACAGCATAAATATTCGTGGCAACACTTTTGCAATGGATAGGGCGTATCAAATTTTTATTACCGATTTTGCCGTTCGTGTAAACGAAGCCGATACAGGAGTATCTGCTCAATTTCAGGCACTTTCGCAAGCCGATCAACGCCGCAACGCACTAATGGGCGTTTCGCTAGACGAAGAAACCTCAAACATGATGACACTACAATTCGCCTATCAAGCCGCCGCAAGACTATTCAACATAATCGACAGCATGATTGATACTGTAGTAAATCGTATGTAAAAAATGTAGGGGCGGATATTATCCGCCCGCAAGCTATGACTTGCGGATAATACCTGCCAGTTCGGCAGGCGAGTCCGCCCCTACGATAACCAAGCAAGCCA
>WRKG01000259.1 GCA_009778185.1 Bacillota bacterium | reverse complement strand
CCGAGGACGGTCGCCCCTACAACAAGCCGCCCGTAGGGGCGACCGTCCTCGGTCGCCCGTTTGTGCGTTTCGATATTTCTGCAACATGGGCTTAAAGTTAATGACATTGGGATAATATCCGCCCATAAATTTTAACAAATGCAATTTTTCAACCACAAATTCGCAATTACAACCTAATTATCCCCTAACTATTTTATTTCGGTCAATGCCACTAAACACAGGCACGCCGCAAAATTTCTCTATTTCAGCTTTTTCGCTATTGGATAATTCTATTCTTCTCGCAAGTGGTATAGAGTTAAATTGATTTTGAAGTTCTACACACTGATTATCCAAATCAAATTTAACCACATTGTACCATACAAAAAATTTTCTAGGTCGGCGGGTATGTCTACCAATAGTGTTTAAGTGAAGTCCACTTTTGCGAAACGTGATAATATTGTGCAATTCTTGCGATTTACAGCCCTTATAAGTCAAAATAGGGGCTACTATCGGCGTTGAAATTATAGCAAAAATGTTAATCGCTCCTGCAAAAATAATATTGTCCACCAAAGGCGTTAAAAAGAATACAAAAGCCAAATAAGCCAACGCAACAGGAACTAACAGCAAAACAAACATCAATATAAAGCCAACGGCAGAATACGGTCGGTAAATATGTATAGCCTTGCTTGTTTTTTTCAATTTCAAATTAACGTCCTCCTAATGCCAATTAGCCGTTGAGGTTATATAACGTTTTGCTGAAATGTAAGGGCGAATGGGCAAATTCCGCCTGCCCGTCCGACAGGCGGGTTCGCCCTTACATTTGCAATAAATACAATTTTGCGACCGCTAATTCGCATTTTACCTACATTTTTACTTTTCGGAATCTATCGTTAATTTTAACTCTAGCGATTCTAAACGGTCTTCGGCATTGGATGTCAAAATTGGTTTTGTTGGTGGCTTGCTTGTTTTTGTTACTGGGATTCGCTCGGCGGGTTCGTCTAATTCAAATGAACCTTCTAAATTTAGTGAATCCTCTTCAGTAATGGCTTTGTAATTGTCGTACGTTTCGGCGATTGTGTCGTCATCGTCATTGTCGGGGTTCGGCTGCGGCGGAGTTACTATTTCTAATCCGTCTTCAGGTTCTATTTTGTCAAGGTTTTCTGTAATTATTGGCGAGTCGTCAACTGGGATTTCTACAATAGCAGTGGGCGTATCTGTTGATATTTCGCCAATTCCGCCAACTTCTGGAGTTAATGTTAGCAAATCGTCTAAATTTATATCCCAAAATTCGTCTTCGCCGTTTTCGTCAACCGCTGGCGGATGTATCACAACAGGATTTCCCTCTTCATCCACATTGTCAATATCAATTTCGGGCGTTAATGTCAATAAATCGTCCAAATTTATGTCGGATAAATTATCTTCGTTATTGTTTTCGTTTTCCGTTGGTTGTTCTTCTTGTATTTCAATGAAAGCGGACAAATCGGTAAACTCCGCAAAATCAGCTATTTGTGGGACAACTGGCGTGAAAACTATTCTTACATTGTTGGCATTTTCGGGACTCCAAACGATGCTGTAAGCCCAATGTGGTGGCAATCCTATAACTTCTACATCGCTAAGTTGAGTAGTGGGATCGTTGTTCGTTTGTATCTCTAAAGCCATTGCACCAGGTACGCCGCCGTAACTTGGCGAACCTCCACCAGGAGTTACAACTTCTTGCCAAGACCAAAAACTATCGTTGGTAATAGGTGGAGTTATCGAATTTAGATTGTTTGGTTGGATATTAGTTGCATCGATAACAAATCGAGCATAACTCGCCGCTAATGGAATAAACGTAAATTCAACGTGCATTACATCGTTGACAAAATCGCTGGCAATCATTGGTTGAAAATATAATGCAAAATTCGTGTTGTCAAAATTTGTGCCGTATGGTGGTGCGCCGTTTACCATAACTGTATCAAATTCATATAATGGATTCATATTTGTATCGATATTAAAAAAAGTCAAGTTTTGTACTCCAGGATTTGGGCGTTGCGGAGAAAAAGCAAAAGTATCTTCGTCAATCATAGCTGTAAATTCGCCAGTTGGAGGATGCGTTTGCGTGCTATCACGAATTAGCCCTCCGCCTGTACTTAGGAAAATATCAGGATTCGCCGCTGTTGGCGGATTCCAAACTACATAAATTGCCATTTGACCAGGATCGGGAGTTGGCAATGGCGAAGGCGTTTCTGTTGGTAGCGGCGTATTTGTTTCTGTTGGCGTTGGCGTTGCTGTATCGGTTGGTTGCGGCGTTGGATTTTCCGTTGGTTGCGGTGTAGGATTTTCCGTTGGAACTGGCGTAAATATCGGCGTTGGTTGCGGAGTTGGCGTTGGCGGTAAAGTTGGCAACGGCGTTTCTATTGGTGTTGGCGCTGGATTATACGTTGGTTCGGGCGGTTGCGTTGGTTGCGAAGTTGTGGTTGGCGGATTCGTCGGCGATGTTGTTGGTTGCCCGCCTGCCGGACGGTCAGGCGGCGTATTTTGAGGTACAGGATTAGGCACAATCACAAAAGCGTCATTATTGGTTGGTCGAGATGGTCGAGTTATTATTGGGCGTGGCGTACGTTGCGGAGTTGGCTCTGTTGCTATTGGCTCGTTGGTTATAATTTCGGGAGCTAAATTTGCTACTTCATCGAGAACATCTTGTGTAATCCAGGTGGCATTTTCTAGTAAATAATCTTGGTTATCCAAAATGGAAGTTAAAGTAAAATCGTCAAGTTCTGGTAGATAAATTTCGCTAATAACGGTATGTGCAAGGCTAGGTTCTATGTAATCGTAAATGATGTTGCCAGAAATATCTACCATATGGTTGCCGTCATCGTGCCAATAAGTTAAAATTTGACCAGCTTGCAAAAACACGCCGTCTATTTCTCCGCTGCCTGCAAGCATGGTTATGTGATATACATCTGTTCGAGGGTTGTGTCCCATTGTGAAAACAGTGCCACGAACCGCCATTGCTAAGCTGCCGATTCGCGCTTCTATTCCACGATTAGTGGATTGTTCCGAGATTGCCGCTAAAGCGTTGCCTTCTTGCATTTCTATTCTCAAAAGCATTCCAGCGGTTGAAATGGCTAATCGACTATTGGAATCCATTCGCAAAACGGAGGACTGATCCATTAAAAAGTTCATATGACTGGATGCTCCCGTAACTAACGTGTCGCTACTTTGAATGCGCCGCCGTTCGCGGGCAACTGTTCGGCTGTCGCCCCGATAAATCCAGTTGTTAGTGCCTTCTACCGAGAAAATTGTAACCGATCTTGCTGAAGTGTACGCCGCAGAAACAGGTTGCACCATTGGAAACATTATCATCAAAATTAGCAATATCGCAAAAAATTTACGTACTAACATAAAATAACCTCCTTAAAAATTGAGATAAAATTTGTTTGTAGTAATTTTATCACAGTTGCACAATTTTTACAACTGTTTTTGATAAAAATTTGACTTTGTTTGAGATTCGATTTATACTTTAGAAGTTACAACTCGTATTAACTTGGAGGAAAAAATGAATTTTGTTAAAAACAAATGGTTTATAATTTTTGCTGTGCTTTTGTTGCTTGCTGTTTTGGCAGGTGCTTTAATTTGGTTTTTTAGTGATTCTGCACCAGACGACACAATCATTGCACTAGATGCCGCTACTTTTAGGGTTGTTCAAGTTGGCGAACGTTCGCCAAACCCAGAACGATTGCCCAATCAAATTACAATAGGTGCGGACGGTGCAACTGGAGCGGTAAATCCGTTTCACGCCGTAACCGAGGCGGATATTTTGGCTACCAATATAATTTTTGAATCGCTTATTACGATAGCACCAAATGGTTATGCCGCTCCAATGTTGGCGGAATCCTTTGAAATAAGCGAAGACGGATTACTTTACACTTTTAACTTGCGCGAAAACGTTACTTTTTCGGACGGCACTTTGCTTACCAGTGAAATTGTTTTGCAAAATTTTTTGGAATTTAGCAATATCGCTTTGGAAACCGCACACACCGTTTATTTAAGCCGATTAAACGGCTTTAACCAGTTTAGAATGGGATTATCGGAAACCATCGATGGAATTTCCATAAATGGCAACACAATTTATTTTACTTTCGATGTGCCCTTGGGCAATAATTTATGGGCTTTTCTTGTGCCGATAATGTACAATGGGCTTGGTACAGGTGCATTTTTTATGGAAGATTTCTCGGAAGATACAATTACATTAACGGCAAATTCCCAATATCGTGGAGGAACGCCGCTTTTGGAAAATATATTTATCCGCTCTGCCAACATTGCGTCCGCGCCTGTTTTGCTGGAATGGGAAAACGTGGATTTATTTTGGCTAGATTACAATCATACAATATTACAACAGTTGCAACCGTTGACAAATATCTCGATTGGCGTATTTAGCGGCAACCAACAGGGATATATCGGATTTAACTATAGCAATCCAATGTTAGCAAATGCGAATATCCGCGAAGCGTTGGTATTATCCGCAAATGCCGCCGCTGTTACTGAACAATTTTTTGGCGAATTTGCACAAGGAGCAAGCCCGATAGTTCCGCCGTATTTTTGGATGCTTGGCGAAAATCCCGCACAACCGCCCATTTTTGACCCAGATAGAGCCGTCGAATTATTAACAAATGAGGGATTTATCCGCAACAATGCGGGCTTTTTTGAGCAAAATGGCGAGTTGCTTTCGTTTACATTGTACACTATAAATACCGAAATGGCTTGGAATTTAACCGATGCAATCGCCGAAAACTGGCGTAATATCGGCATTCAAGTTATAGTGCAAGCCCTTTCATTTAGCAATATGCGCGAAGTAATCGAAACGGGAAATTTTGACATGATGTATTTAACCAAACGAGTAGATTTTAACACCGATTTTACCAATTTTACAAACGAAAATTCGCTTATCAACCCTTTTAACTGGGATAATCCGCAAGCAACCGAAATAGCACCACAAATTAACCAACCCAACCAACAGCAAGCAATACAAGCATTTTCAGAATGGCAACGTGTTTTTCAAGAAAGTAATGCACGTCTGCACATTGAACGTCCGCACCGATTAGTATTTTTTAACCCTAATTTAACAGGGCTTGCACCGTACAGTTACGGCGATTTTACCTGGAATATCCACCAATGGGAAATTATCAACTAAAACATTATAAGAAAGGATTTTAGACTATGTACAGCTTAACAGACGATCTAAAAACTGGCATAATTGCCATCGATTCGCAACATCAGCAACTTTTCAATTTGATAAACACTATTACAACGTTGACTCCTTCGCAACTTTCCAGCAAAGAAGAAACCGAAAAAATCCTAAAATTATTGGGCGATTACGTCATAAAACATTTTCAGGATGAAGAGGCGATTCAACGCAAGCATAATTATCCCAAATATGACGAACACAAAGGTAAGCACAAAGAATTTATAAAAAATTTCGAAACCCTGCGTAACGAATACAGAACCAATGGCCCATCGGTGGCTTTTTCGTTAATGCTAAACAAAAGTATTATAGAATGGGTTGTCAAGCACATTAAATTTGCCGACAAAGAATTTGCGAAATATTTGAAAACGAATTGACAAATTTTATAAAAACAAACAAAAAAGCAGGAATCAACCCCTGCTTTTTTATCTATCAAAATTTATTCTAAAACAAAAACGGTAACTGTTCGTCTACCAAAACGGATTGCGTCTTCGTAGCTATACATGAACAAGTCAATTTTATTGCCCCGAATAGCTCCGCCAGTATCGGCGGCTATTGCAAAGCCGTAACCCTCAATGTACAGGCGTGTTCCTAGCGGAATAACGTTGGGATCTACCGCAACAATGCCGTGTTCAGCACGGATTCCTGTTGCTGTATAGCCGTATCGTGGATGGCTTGGCGATCTGCCGCCGCCGTCCGCTGTATAAGCTGATGCTTCCATTTCGATTCGCCGTACGTATGTGAAAGTTGGAGCGGTTGTATCGGTTAATGTTCCCAACAATTCGCCTAAATTGGTAACTGTTCCTATGTTTTCGACGGTTGCTTTTACGCCACGGTCAATTATTTGCGGCACGGGATCGACTATTGTTTGCTCGACTAATTCGCGACCTTGTTCCTGTTCGCCAATAAAGTCAACGGCGTATTCGCGGATACGCTCGCCTGGAACGCCTAATTGTCTTATTTGTTCAATTCCTTCTTGTAACGTTGGATTATCCACATATTCGGTTGTATACGGAATTGGTTCGCTTGTGATTTCGGTTTCGGTACGCAAGGCGGCAAATTCAACTACTGTTCCACGTTGCAACTCTTCGCCCTCGTAAATATTGCCTTCAAATACAACTAGCGTATCAGATTCCTCAATTAAATTATGAACAACTTCGGCAACGGTAGTACCTGGAGCAACTTCAACTCGTTCGGTTGTGCCGTCAACCACCAAATTTACCTCAAAAGAGCGAGTTATTTCAAACGACAAGCCGTCCATTATGGTACGAGATAAATGTACGCTTATTTCGTCCAATGGGCCAAGCCTAATATTTTGTTCTGACAAAAAGGTTTCAACATTGCGTACGTGCGTGATGTACATGGTTTCAACGCCGTCATCTATAACGGTAACACGGTTTCCGTCTTCAGTGCGAAAAATTTCGATTACTAGACCATTTTCAATTAAGCGACTTCTGCCAGGTAAAAAAGAATCAAGCCGTCCTATTTCGATGCCTAAATCGTCCATAAATTCGCCAACCGTGCGGATGCTCGTGTCGTATTGCGTTCTAACTCCATCGTCCACCACAAATATGCGGTGTATAACGGGAATAGATGTTGACGGTATTGGTGCTGCCTGCAAGTGCGTTGTGAACGGTGGAATACTTAGCACCACAATCGCAAAAATTACTAAAAAAGCCAAAAAAGTTTTTGTGCGTAAAAATTTAGTCATAAAAACTAACCTCCCATAAACTCATTTTTGAGCCATTTATTAAAGCACTAGAAAATATTAACATACATTTAATATTTTTGCAACATTTTTTTAATTTATTTTATTACAAAAATATTACAAATTATGCGATATTTTTTGTGCAAGTTTTTGGGATTTTGGCACAAAAAAATGAACCACCCGGGGTTCGAACCCGGGACACCCGGATTAAAAGTCCGGTGCTCTACCGACTGAGCTAGTGGTTCAGTGTTTGCTGTTGACAAATTTTAATTTTACAAAAATTTACAAAAATCATTTTTACTAATCAACAACACTTTATATAGTATACAGGCTAAATTTTAACTTGTCAATACTTTTGAAAAAATTTTTTTGAAAAATATATATGAATAATTGAGCAAGTTAAAAATAGGTTTAGATAGGGTAAAACGAGCGGATATTATAGTAAATCAACTTAACAAAAAATGCGGGTCAAGGGCGCGCGCGTCCTTGCGGGTTCGGACAGCCTGTCCGCCGGCAGGCGGGCGCCCGAGGTTTTAGTTTTTGTGAAGTTGTTTGAGTATACCTGCCCGCTTATCCGCCCGTTTTTTATCCACCCAATTTTTCCACATTTTCAACAAAAAGATACTCCCAATCGGGAGTATCTTCAGCAAGACTATAAAGTCAAATCAAATTTGCTAGGCTGTAACTTTGTCGGCATCGGCATCGTCATACACAAGCGAGCCGTCCGATTTCCAGTAAGCGTACAAACTGATGTCTTTTTTAACTTTGTCCTCAAAATCAAACAGATATTCGTCATCTTTTTCGTCTTTGAGATACCAACCGTCAATAAGATGTCCGTCTTTTTTGATAAAGTCTACAGTATCGTCCAAACGCTCTTTTTTGCGGAGTATTTGATAATAAGGCTTTTTAGCAGGATTTGTTACAAATTCTACTAATACTTGCTTACGTCTAAATAGCAAGAAGAATAGGAAAGGCAACAAAGCAAGCAACATTATCCACCATGGAACGCTTACAGGATCGGGAGTACCGCCCATAAAGCCCAATGGGATTTCTTGGTTAGGGATAAATATCAATTCGTCATCGCCAACTTCGTAAGTACCGAGGTAAACGCCCAACGGAATGTCATTATCATCTAACAAGAACAAAGTTATTTCAGGAGTTTCTAGTGCCAATGCAATAAGTGCAGGATCGGTTGTGTATAACGCAAACGTTCCGTCTTCAGTAGGAACAAGCACTAGTTCTGGTGGTAATTCTGGTACAGGCGTTGTGCCACCTGGAGGGATAATCCAAGTTATATTGTTGTCATCGGTAACGCCGCCTGGTCCTGGTGGTACTGTTATTACTACTGGCGGTGCAACTGGTGGAGTTACTTCGCCAGTTGTTGGTGGTTCAGCTGGTGGAGTAACTTCGGTTGTTCCTCCGCCGCCTGGTGGATCGGTTGGTGGAGTAGTTTCGGTTGTTCCGCCACCTGGAGGATCGGTTTCGCCGCCGTCTGTTTCACCTGGAGGATCAGTTTCGCCACCTTCTGTTTCATCTGGAGGATCGGTTTCGTCAGTTCCGCCGCCTGGTCCAGGAGGTCCAACTGGTGGCACTACTGGAGTTATTGGCGTAACATCAATATCTGGAGGATCAACTTCGTCCGTTTCGCCACCAGGTCCAGGCGGTGCAACTGGTGGCACTACTGGAGTTATCGGTGTAACGGGTGGATCAACTGGTGGCACTTCTGGAGTTATCGGTGTAACATCAATAGGTGGTTCAACTTCTCCGCCTGGAGGTGGAGTTTCAGCTGGTCCAGGTGTTGGTGTTACTATTGGCACTACTGGAGTTATTGGCACTACAGCTATTTGCGTTGGCCCTGGCGTTGGCTGTGTTGGTGGCGTTGTACCTGTAGGCGGTGTTGTTTCAGTAGTTGGTGGTGTTGTTTCGGTTGGTGGTAATGTTGGTATTGGAGTGCTTGTCGATGGCGGTGAAGAAGGTCTTGGTGTTTGTATTGGTACATCTGTTGGTGTTGGTGTTTCGGTTATTGGTGGTACAGTTTCACTTGGTCCTGGAGGTGGAGTTCCTGGTACTGGAGGAGGTGTTCCGCCTGGTACTGGAGGAGGTGTTCCCTCTGGTCCTGGAGTTCCGCCTGGTCCTGGTGTTTCGCCTGGTCCTGGTGTTTCGCCTGGCCCAGGAGTTCCCTCTGGTCCTGGAGTTTCGCCTGGTCCTGGAGTTCCCTCTGGTCCTGGAGTTTCGCCTGGTCCTGGAGTTTCGCCTGGTCCTGGAGTTCCTGCTGGAGGAGGTTCAGCAGTTGCTATTGGTGGTGGTTCTGGTGGTGGTGGCAATTCTTCGCCGTTTGGCCAAAATTGGTAATGAACATGGATAGTTCCGCCAATTACATTGCCGTTATCGTCATATCTAGGATTTAACAAGTTCAATCCTTCAACTTCAACTTTATGTTCAAAATCGCTGAATATAAGAGGGTGGAAGTTAGCTGCAAGAGTGTCATTGTTACTACTAATTTGTACTTCTTGCGAAATCATTTCGTTAGTAACCGCTCTAGCTAAATTGTCGCCTACAGTTCTTGTTATATTGTTTACGTTTGGCGTTGCATGGTGGAAACCGTTTATAGTTGCACCTGCAAACCAAAAGTTTTCTCTTAATGGAATGTTTGTAGAGCCAGCGACGTTTATTTGCAAATAAGCATCGTTGTATTCTGGGTTAAATTGTCCCGTTCCATCGTGAGTCCAATTATGGCGGCGTTCGGTAAACGGAAGCACCGTCAAATTTTGCATTCTAAATGCACCTATATTGTCATCTGTGAAGATAGAATTAGGTTGTATTGCATTTGCCATCTCGGGAACATTTGAAACTGGACGACCGAGAACGTGTGGGCTTACGCCAATTTCTTGTCCGCCTTGCCTAATTCTTAATTCGCCAGTTGGGTTATATGGTTGGGCATACGTATCCCGTATAGCTTGGCGAGATGGGCTATCCCATGGATCGCTTGCATTTTGACCGTCGCCAGGCCATCCGCCTGTAACGAGGTCGTTATTCCAACCTTCATAAATCAAATAAACGATTGGATTAGCTGCTTCCGCAGGATGCCACGTTACGAGCAAATCAATTTCTACTCTGTCGCCTTGCTTGTTTACAAAAGGCACTGGTGCCATTGCTTGCTCGGGCAAAGGTTGCGGTACAGGTTGATTAGGATGCACAACTGTTACGTTGCCGTCTTCGTCAACATCTACTTCGGGTGTTAAAGTGCCAATATCGCCAATATCTGGTAAATTGGGATCGATAGCACCTGGCGTTGTTGTGTCGGTTTGTTGTTGCGATATGTAGTCGTCGTCATCTTCAGCCAAAACGAAAGTGTGCAGTGATACAGATGTTACTAGCACAACGAAAGCCATTGCAAAAGCCATGTACCTTTTGGAACTTGTCAACTTGCGTAATAACTTCTTAAACATTTTTTTATCATCCTTTCAATGATATAAATATACTTGACATAATATAAATCGTAAAAACGGTTGACGGTGTTCCCTCTATTTTTACACCAACAACGTTACAATTTACATTTGCTTAACTTCTAAAATCATTGTAACATAAGTGTGAACATTTTGCAAACATTTTTTGAAAAATTTTTAATTTTTTTTGAAAATTTTTTTAGGCTTTTGAAAAGTTTTGAATTTTTTGAAAATTGCAATATAACGGACGACAGATTGTCAACGATATATTCGAACAATTTGAAAACATTCACAAATCGGGCGGATATTATCCGCCCGATTTGGCTAAATCTTTTTTATCAACGTTGAATAAACGATTATTTTTCTTTACGCACAAGAACAATCGGCTCTAATTTTGCTATATTTAATGAAGCAACTCCTAACAAAATTCCTGCAATAAGACCTCCGATATGCCCAAAAAAGTCTGTATTTGGGGTAACAAATCCCATTGCCAACCCAAAAATTATGTAAATTATTACAACTCGGTAATTTATCATGTCCATGGATTTTTTGGTTAAACGTGTGTAGGCAAATGCCGCACCAACAAGCCCATAAACTGCACCAGATGCACCTGCCGAAAATCCTTGGGTTAAAAATAAACTAGCCACCGAAGCCGCTAATCCCGAAAGCACGTAAATTGCCAAAAATTGCAACTTTCCATAGTAGCGTTCTATTCTAACGCCGAATATTAGCAAGCCTGCAATGTTAAAAACCAAGTGCATCCAGCCAAAATGCACAAAAATTGCCGTAAATAACCGAAAAAATTGTCCTTCTTCCAAAATTAACCTTGGAACTATTGCGCCAAATTGTGCCGCAACAATAATCGGTGCTGTGCTGTAACCCTGCAAGTACATCATAGCTAAAATTAGAATGTTGGTAATTGCAATTAGAAATGTGCAAATTGGCAATTTACCTCTACTTTTGGGCTTGTACGTAACTTTCGACGGCGAATCTTTTGGGCTGTCATAAGACAATGTTCTGTTGTTTAATGGGGAAAAAGCACCGTCTATTACCGATTTTATGCCCATTACATCGTTGGGTTGTCCTTGCGGAACGGTTACTACTTTGGAAAAAGTATCTATGTGCCAATAAATTGCACACGGAGATTGCCCATGATAAAACTCGATGGGCATATTATCCAAAATATCAGAATCGCCGTCAACCAGTAAAAATACAACTTGAATATTTGAAAATCTTGTGATTAACATATTTGCACTTGCCATTTCGCGCTCGCACAAAAATTTTAGCACCGATTCGTCAGAATGAGATAAGTCAACTATTTTTAGTATACAAATAGAAGTGCCATCTTCTTTAGTAAAAGTGTAGCCGCCAGTATAATCAGAAATAATCGGTTCGCGGCTAACTGCCTCAAAATTGGCAAACTCGAACATTTTGTATAAGTTTTCTAAAAAGTTTGTCATGTGTAAATAATCCTCGTGAATATTGTTATTTCAGCATTTTTTTATCATACATAATTTTTGCTAAAATAATGCTAAATGCTATCGAAAAAATCATGTTAAAGCGTCCTAATAGTACAGGCGTAACGCCAAAATTGGATAACGCATATATTAGCATCGCAAAAGCAAAGGCAGGAGCGGCAATTTTCAAGCGGTTGCGTGCGAACATTGCAAAAACAGCACCAAAAATACTAGGCACAACATACGAAGAAATTGAGTTTACAATTAAATCGGGAAGTACATTCAATATGTAAACGCCAGCAATTACAGCAATCGTAACAAAAGCAATGTTCAAAAAAACAGAGCCAGCGAGCGCACAAATTGCGACAAGTTCCGCCTCTTTTGTGCCATCTTCAGTGCCAGCAATATCTTTTGCTACACGAGCGGCAGGAATCCGCATTAAACCAATGTTTCCTGCTAAAAAACTGATGTACGTGCCAGCCGTGCCAAGCGGAGCAAAAAATGCAATAGGTTCAACAAAATAGGTAATTGCATAAGCCGACCAAATGCCGATAAGTGCAACAACAGCGGCATCTACGGGAACATTCACTTCATAAAAGGCAAGTAGATAAAGCATCGGCAAAAAACTTAATCCAAATGCACCAATTAACGTGATTCTGCCTATTGTATGCACCGATTTATAATAATTAGTGTCTTCTGACATGATAATCTTCCTTTCAAATTTTGGTCAACTATAAATTATAAGTATACTCTGCAAGATGACTAGCGACAGCACCAGCGGTTATTCCTAGCAAAATAGATACGGTTAAAATGTAGCTGCGTATCCAAGGCAATTTGGGAGCGACAAATTTATCCAGTAAAAATTGAGCAAGAAAGCCAACCACAGCTGCCGCAACATAATTAGTGCCACGAAACATATGTGAAGACCAAAGTAAGCCAGTTAAACCAAGCGAGGCGGCGGTGCTTAAAATAGTCAGCCAAGCCATATCTCCGCCAGATACTTTTAACCTGGCTTGTTCAATACGAGGTGTAAGTATAATGGAGACAACAAGCCAACCGCAAGCATTTATTGCCATAATGGATAGCACAAAAAACAATGTGCTAGCATCCATTCCAGGCTCGAGTGCTTGCCCAAGCGATTCGGCGGCTACCGTGGCGGCTGTAAGTTCGGTTGGCGGAGCGCCAATAATTAGCAATCTGTTCCAAGTTAATGGACCGCCAAAAATTGTCATCATTGTGATAATCATAACAAACAGCGAAACCGACGGACCAACCGTTGTAATTGCACCATTTTTTATTGCTGCATACAAATTTTTTTTGGGATATTTTATAATTTCGGCTTGCTTAAAACTTAATCTAATGTAAAGCACCGACTGAAAAATTACCCAAAGCACCAACGGCGCACTCACAACCCAAAATATGGGCGAATTTAAGAATCCCATATAATTATCCATTTAATCTTCCTTTCTGATAACGCAAATATTGTAATTGTGGAAAAATTGCATTTGTTAAAAATGTATGGGCGAACGTTCCATGCCCGTTCGGCAACTGTTCGCCCGTTTATTCCAAATTCACAATATTTTAACTTTTGGCAATAATTCTAAATTTGTTATATACGATTATCCGCCAGCTGTTGCAAAATTATAACGGGGCAAATGTTGAAATACGGGCGGATTGTAGGGGCGGATAATATCCGCCCGTTTGTCAATTACACATAATTTTCGCTTATCGAGCGGAATTGTTCATGTATTTCGTAGAAGATGTCGGCTATTGTTGGGTCAAATTTAGTGCCTTTGTGGTTCATTATTACTTTTACGGCTTGCTCATGCGAAACTGCACCTTTATACGGACGTTCAGAAGTCAGTGCATCGTAAGTATCGGCAAACGCAACAATACGACCGTGTATAGGAATTTTATGTCCTATTAGTTGATTTGGATAACCTGTGCCATCCCAGTTTTCGTGGTGCGTTGCCGCTATTATTTTTGCGTTGTTCAAAAAAGCCACGTTTCCAGTTGCGTTGATAAGTTCGTCAATAATTTTTTCGCCAGCCAAGGAATGTCTTTTGACAATCTCAAATTCTTCTTCGGTTAGCGAGCCAGATTTATTTAGTATTGCGTCTGGGATTACTATTTTGCCAATATCGTGCAATCGTGCCGCCGAAACGAAAGTATCTACATTGTTAATGGTTTTTTTAATATCCGAAAAATTATCGTGAGTTAGCATAGCGTTTGCCAAAATTTCGGTATAGCTAGTGATTCTTTCGACGTGCCCTTTTTTGGCTTCGTTGCGGTTTTCGATTACATTTGCCAAAACAGAAATAATTCCGTTGTTAAGACGGCGGAAAAATACGGCTTGTCGGTCAAATTGTTCAACTTGGCGGCGTACAACCTCTTTGCGGATTAGTTCGCCAATATTCAAGTGATTTTTTATGCGGTTAAGCAAAACTAGTTTTGAGAACGGTTTAGTAATGAAGTCGACAACGCCCATATTAAAGGCTTGTGCTTCGATGGCAGGATTTCGCATAACTGTTAAAAACATAACAGGAATATCTCGGTACAAATCGTCGGCTTTTAGTAACTTTAATGCTTTAATTCCGTCAATTTCGGGCATTTCTATATCTAATAAAATGAGGTCGGGTCTAACTTTTTCCAGGAATATAAACATTTTGTTGGCAGAATCAAGTGTAACTACGCGGTATTCGTCCGATAAAGCCTCGCGAGCGGTGTGTAAATTTGTATTGTTATCGTCAACTATAAGAATGGTTTTTTTCATAATATTACCTCCTTTTTATTTTAGGCAATTTTCAACTTTTTCTAGCAGTTGCTGTTTAGTAAACGGTTTTGTAATGAAACTTTGTACACCCAACGAGTTTGCAATTTTTTCACGTTCGGCATCTTTTGTGGCGGTTAGAAACATAATGGGAATGGTTGGATGTTGCGATTTCAATATTTTGGCGGCTTCTATTCCTGTCATTTCGGGCATTTCAATATCTAGTATAATTAGGTGCGGAGTAATTTTTTCCAAAAAAACGAACATTTTTGCCGCCGAAGAAAGCGTTATTATTTTGTAATTTTGGTGCAGTGCATCTTTTACCATAATAAGATTGGTGTTGCTATCGTCCACCACAAGAATCATTTTTGGCATAATAAGCCCCCATTTATAAGCCTTAACAAAATGTAAAATGTCGGCTGTTTTAACTTCTCATTTTAGTTTACCAAAAAAATAATTAAATTGCAAAAAATTTATTGACACTGTAAAAAAGATATGCTACAATAATTTTGTAAAGACAGGTGTCTTTTTTTATTATACTAAAGCAGGGAGGAAACGTTATGCGTTCAAAAATAACTTTGGCTTGCAACGATTGTAAACAACGCAATTATAACACTACCAAAGAAAAAAAGAATCATCCAGATCGTATGGAAACCAAAAAATATTGCCGTTTTTGCAATAAACACACGGCACATCGAGAAACAAAATAGGGGGTTACAACAATGAGTAACGAAACTAAAAAAGCCGAAAAAAACACCAAAAATGCTAAATCAGGTAAAAGAAAAGGACTTAGCAAAATTATTTCCACCTACAGGGGCGAATTTTCCAAGATAGTTTGGCCAGGTCGTCCCGAGCTTATCCGCAAAACCATTACCGTTGCAATTATATCTGGATTATTTGGTATTTATATTTCTGTGTTAGACGGCTTGTTTGCATCCATTTTTACCGCTTTTGTTGGCTTGGTTACTAACTAGGAGGTAAATTTATGGCAGAATCCCAATGGTACGTTGTTCATACGTATTCAGGATACGAAAACAAAGTTGAAGCAAACATTAAAAAAATTGTCGAAAACCGCGGTATGCACGATCTCATCGATAAAGTTATCGTCCCTGTGCAAGATGTAATCGAAATGAAAGGCGGTCGCCAACGTATTGTAAAGCGCAAAGTGCTACCTGGTTACGTTTTAATCAAAATGGTTATGAATGACGATACTTGGTACGTTGTGCGAAACACTCGCGGCGTTACTAGTTTTGTTGGTCCAGGCTCAAAACCCGTGCCACTTACACAAGAAGAAATTGACAATATGGGCTTGGAAGGCGGCGCTCCTGCACTAGATTTATTGCCAGGGCAACAAGTAAAAATTATCGCTGGCCCATTCGAAGGCTCTATTGGCGTTGTAGAAGAAATTATTGGACCACGAAAAGTAGACGACAAAACCGTAAATATCGTTAAAATAAAATTATCCGCTTTCGGGCGCGATACCTTCGCAGAACTAGATTTTTATACATTACAAAAGCTGTAATCAGCAAGTGGAAGATTTTTAACACGAGGGTTGAAAGTTGCAGGGGCTAAACTCTGCATGATTCCTGTTAATTTTCGCTATACCACGAAAGGAGAAATTTATCATGGCAAAAAAAATTGCTGGGTACGTTAAACTGCAAATAGATGCAGGAAAAGCAACGCCCGCACCGCCTGTTGGTCCTGCATTAGGACAGCACGGTCTTAACATTATGGGTTTTTGCAAAGAGTTTAACGAAAAAACCCAATCACAAGCGGGATTAGTAATTCCCGTAGTTATTACCATTTATCAGGATAAAAGCTATTCATTTATAACCAAAACCCCACCAGCCGCTGTATTACTAAAAAAGGCTTGCGGTTTAGAGTCTGGCTCTGCCGTACCTCATAAAGAAAAAGTGGCTACCATTTCTATAGAAGAAGTGCGAAAAATAGCCGAGCAAAAAATGCCCGATCTAAATGCCGCATCTATAGAGGCAGCTATTAGCATTATATCTGGTACTGCACGCAGTATGGGTATAATTGTAAAGGAGGGTTAAGCCATGAAACGCGGAAAAATTTACAAAGAAAAAGCACAGCTAGTTAATAAAACAACCTTGTACGATACTGTCGATGCGCTCGATTTAGTCGTAAAAACTACAGTTGCAAAGTTTGACGAAACTGTAGAGGCTCACGTTAGGCTTGGCGTGGACTCAAGGCACGCAGATCAACAAGTGCGGGGCGCTGTTGTTTTGCCACACGGAACAGGAAAAAAAATCCGTATTTTAGTATTTGCTAAAGGCGATAAAGCCAACGAAGCAGAACAAGCTGGTGCAGACTACGTTGGCGCCGAAGAATTAGTTACTAAAATTCAAAGCGAAAACTGGTTTGAATTTGATGTTGTTGTTGCCACTCCCGATATGATGGGCGTTGTTGGACGCATTGGTCGTGTTCTTGGACCTAAAGGTCTTATGCCCAACCCAAAAGCTGGCACTGTTACCATGGATATTGCTAAAGCGGTCGAAGAAATTAAGGCTGGTAAAATTGAATATCGCCTTGACCGCGCCAACATTATTCACGTGCCTATCGGTAAAGTATCTTTTGGAGCAGAAAAGCTAAAGGAAAACTTTCTAACGCTTATGGGCGCAATAATAAAAGCAAAACCATCCGCTGCAAAAGGTACTTACTTGCGTAGCGTTGTGCTTGCTTGCACCATGGGACCTGGCATTAAGGTAAATCCAGTGCGAATTACCGAATAGCTTTTACAAGCATTAACTTTATTTTGGCTTGGTAATGTTAATGTAAATCCTAAATTTAACTTGGGATAATCTCCCAAATAAGGAGGAAATACTTTGTTCAAAAAAAATATCCGTCAACATTTAGCTTTATTTGTAGCTTTTTGTATGATATTAAACTTTTCTGTGCCAACTTTTGCAGCAGAAAACGGCGACGAATCAGATGCTTACGATGTGGTTGACAACCTTGATTTGCTTGACGAAACTGGTGAAATCGACGAGTTTGATGAAACAGACGAAACAGGCGAAACCGACGAAACAAACGAAGATTTTGATTTAGAAGAAAATCTTGACGAAGAACTAGAAGAAGATTTAGAAGAACTTGAAGAAGAAGAGCTAGATCCGATTGTAATCAGCAATGTTACTGGCGATAATTTGGTGGTAACTTCCGCAGACGGCGAAGTTGTAGTTATCGACAACGAGCGTCCTTTGCAAGCTGGCGATGTAGTGTCGGTAGGCTCTGGCACAAGAGTAGCTTTACAACTTTATACAGATGGCCCACAAGTGCTATTAGACAGCCAAAGTAACGTAACGCTAGGCGATGGACTTGTTCCACCTAACCTAACTATTAACAGCGGTTCGGTTATGGTAAATGCTTTAGCAGGTGGATTCCCAATTTTAGAAGTTATGATTGGCGATGAACTTGTTACTATTAGTGGCGGATTATTTGTAGTGGAAGTTGCCGAAGACGGCACTACAAATGTAACTATGTTAGCTGGTAGCGGTTTTATCAATGGCTTTCCTTTAGAACCTGGTCAAGTTATGACTCTTTCGTGGGATTTGCTTGAAGAACTGGAAACTCTTACCCCAGAAGTTGACTTGGATTTAGATATTGCTGAAGACCAAGATTTAGACAATGCTGAAGATACAGAAGAATCCGAGGAAAATTTGGAAGATTTAGAAGAATTAGAAGAACTTACTGAAGCAGCAGTATTGGTTTTCTTCCTAAATATGCAAGTTAGCGAATTGGATTTATCAACCGTTTCGCTATTTGTACTTCAAACTATCATCGATTTTTGGGAAGTGCTAGTAGAGTGGGGCGTTGTAGCAGACGATGAAGAATTATACACCTCTATAGTAGATCGCGTTGAAGAATTAGAGCGCGAGGCAGAAGAGGCAGCTAACGGCGGTAACGGTGGCAATGGCGACGGAAATGTTGTAGTTAGACCTCCGCAACCAGAAATTGACAACGAAACCGAAGGCGATATATCTCCACCACCATCAGCTGGCGGCGGCGGTAATGGCGGCGGCAACGGCGGTCAAACACCCGAACCTCCTCGCTACGAAGAACCTCCAGAAGTTGACGGCGTACGTCAAATTAGCTCTACTCTTCACTTAAATTGGTTAGCATACCACGATGTATCGGGCATGGATTTTATTCTTATGAACAGAATTGACGCAGGCTCGATGGTATTGCCTTTATTAGATGGCGATTTTAACGGAAATAACAACGTCATCGAAGTAGGCGGAATAACCAACACAACTGCATCCGCTTTATTTGGAACAGTTACTGCAAACGGCACAGTACGCGATTTGCACGTAAACGGTAGCATTTCGGGCGGAGTAGAAGGTTTTCCTGCAGCTGGCATAGCTGCATTTAACGAAGGTACTTTAGATAACGTTTTCTTTAATGGATCGATTACAGGCTATGGCGGACTTGCTGGCGGATTAGTTGGTGTTGCTCGTGCTGGCAGCGAAGTTTTGCGTAGCGGGTTTAATGGAAGTATTGCATCCTCAAACGGCTCTTTGGGATTAACCACTGGCGGTATTGTTGGAAACTTGGAAACAGGTGCAACTGTATCTGAAACCTTTGTAATCGGAACTGTTCATATTCATGCTTTCCCAGGTGCTCCTGGTAATGTTGGCGGTATTGCTGGCATAAACGCAGGCGATATAAATAACTCGTACAGTACAGCCCAAGTTGGTGGCGGCGGAAACGCTGGCGGTCTTGTAGGACTTAACAACGGTACTTTAACCACTAGTTATACTGTTGGTGCGGTAAACGGTGGCAATAATACTGGCGGTCTTGTGGGACTCAACAACGGCTCTGTATCGTTAAGCATTGCTCTTAACCCAACCGTAGACGGCGGACTTAATACAAATGCTGCTGTTGGTAGCGGCAACGCTGCAACTCTTATCTTTGTTCACCCAGATATTCGTGTAAATGGCGAAACTGTAAACGGTGGCAATGGAAATGGAAACGGCGGGAACGGCAACGGAAACGGCGAAAACGGTAACGGTAACGGCGAGAACGGCAACGGAAACGGCGAAAACGGCAACGGAAACGGCGGGAACGGCAACGGTAACGGCGAAAACGGTAACGGTAACGGCGAAAACGGCAACGGAAACGGCGAAAACGGTAACGGAAACGGCGAGAACGGTAACGGAAATGGCGAAAAC
>WRKG01000258.1 GCA_009778185.1 Bacillota bacterium | reverse complement strand
GGATCGGTAACGCCCGAAAAAACTATCGGAATTGTGCTAGTTGCGGCAGCAGCGGCTTGTGCGGCTGGAGTAGCTATTGCTACAATTAAGTCAACATCGTTTCCCACAAATATTTGAGATATTGTCGTAAGCGAACCCATGTCTCCTGTGCCGTTGCGGTGGTCAAAAACCACGTTTGTGTAGCCGAGATTGGTCATTTCTTCCAAAAATGATGTGCGGATTAAATCCAAAGCAGGATGCTCCATCATTTGGATGATTCCGATAGTAATATCGCCGTCATTTGCGGGCGAATCGGCGGCACAAGCGGATAATGCCAAAATTGCAACTAACAAAGTTGCGAAAAACGTTTTTTTAATTTTACTCATAAAAAAATCTCCTTTGATAAATTTTTTTGTGCAGTCAAACTACACGCCTTTAAGTATATATCAAAATAAATTTTTTGTCAAGAGTTTTAATGGGAAATTGTGGAAAATTTTTGACGGCATTGCGAAAATATATTACAATGAAGTTGCTATATCTTTAATATCAGTTTCGCGAGGGTAATGTTAATGAAAAAGTTAAGAATATCTGTGTTATTGTTTGCCTTAATACTAATATCTTCCTGTATTCCCACAATCCCCGAAATCCCCGTTGGTGTATGGAAAAGCGATACTTTTGATTTGATTCTCTATTTAGAAGAATACGCTTTAGTGAACGGTAATTTTACTTTTGCGGCATCAATAGTACTCGATGACACCGAAATTAAATCTTTCATATATTTTAATGAAGGTTCGGAGTTCTTATTTCATGAAATGCCTGATTTAAGCGAAACAGGAGGATTCAGTGGATATTATCAACTATTTGCTGGTGTACGCTATCTTCAAGATGATATGTTGATTCTTAGTCCTTATCCAATTTGGCGAAGAAGACTAGGCTTAAGAGAGCGGCGAATAACGCTACATCGAACATACGAATACGAGCCAATAAACATTGAAGATTGGCTAATTTTAAGAAGTCCGTCTTGGACTAATCCGCCACAAACCGAGGTAACACCATGAAAACACTAAAAATAACAACAATTTTACTACTTCTAACAACGTTTACTTCTTGTATGCCTGTTTACGAAACACCTTCCGCAGGTGTTTGGAAAAACGACTATTTGCAAATGACATTATACATGAACCCAGCCTACCAATATCCACTAGCACCTCATACATTTTTGGGAGTTTACCAATTTAACAACGAATATCGTAAAATTTTATTATGGTTTGGCAACGATTCATCTATTCGAGTTGTTGATGCGGAAACAGAAAATACTCTGTGGGAATGGAGTTTTACCCTAGAAAACGATTTTATTAACTTCGATAATATCCGCATTAGAGATGTTGACATCGATATAAATTCCCTACTAGAAACACAAGAAACACTGGCTTTTCATAAACTGGAAACATACGAACCTATAAACCCTATTGCTTGGTTTCCGCAGTTTGAGCATATAACGGGCGTTTGGCAAAGCGAAGACCAAAATATTATTTTATACTTTGACCCAGCTTATCAATCGCCGATAAGTCCTCATTTTTTGGGAATATACAGGCTCAATGGCGAAGAAATAAAAATATTTGCAGAAACTAGGCGTAACGAGGGTGCATTATCTTTGAGATTGCACAACGTTGAAACTTTTAATACAAATAGAACAAATCTCAACAATTTTAACTGGTTTTTGCCGTCTTCTTGGTCGCCTTTATTGCCAAATAATTTTTTTGACGTAGAAAACGATAGACTCTACTATTATCAAACTCATCTTCAAGCAATAACGCAAAGACGACATTTAGAAACTACAATGGTCTTTCACAGGTTGACAGAATACGAACCAATAAATCCAAACGATTGGCTAGCTTTGCAACATACATCGCAAAATATCCATAACCAAACCGAGGTAACACCATGAACAAACTAGTTTCATAAATCCCAAGCAAATAAATACTCAAAAAATTGCATTTTGGAAAAACGGGCGGATATTACCTGCCCGTTTTTCCAATCCGCAATATTTCAGCATTTTTATAACCATAAACTTGACAATTCCATTAAATTATGCTATAATATCCTACAAAAAATACGAAAGTAGGCAAACCCATGAAAAAGCGAACTCGCAACAAGCCAAAAAGCAAAGCACATATGTATTTTTACATACCATTTTGGATGTTTATGATTGTTGTTTTTGCAGGCTTTATTATAACTCAACTTGCATTGCACGAAACTTATGTAGCCGAACTAGAAAGCCTACAAGCCGAGCTACAAATCGAGCAACAAATTGCACAAGATTTACAATATCGACAAATATTTTACCAAAGTGATGCCTATATAGAACAACTCGCCAGAGAAATGTTAGGCTTTATCCGTGAAGACGAGATTATTTTTCGTGTTATCGACTAAATGATTAAAGGTGACTAAAATCGCTTAAAATTATTGCAACCGCCAAATAATTTGACTTTTCAAGCCATTCTTCTATCGAAGTTTTATCTTTGTGAATTTTTTTGTCGAATCCAGTTAAATTATAAATCCAAAAATACTCGTTGACAAAATGTGCCATTACATAATGAACACGTGTTTTTTTATCCCAAAAAAGCAAAATTGCAACGTTTGCTTTTTTTATTTGGAAATCAATGTTTTTCGGCAAAAACTGGATATTTGCATTTATTTTTTCGGTTCGCAAAAAATCCCTTATAACGACAGGGTTTGTGCCGAGAAGTCCGCCAATGTTAAAACCGACCATATATTCCAATTTTCGAATAATATCAGCAATATTGGGATTTTTATCTTTTTCGCAAATAAATTTCATGGCGTTGTATATTGCGATTGCTCCGCAGCCGTGATTTCCGCCGTTGCCTAGCAAGCCAATTTTCAAATAGCATTGCGGACAGTTTCGTTGCCCAATAATAAAGCGATTTATCGGTTTGCTTATTTTGCCATTTTGCAACCATCTTGTTTCAACGCTGTTTTTTGACAAGTTTAGCAAGTTTAGCAAGTTTATCAAAAATGGGTTAAAAACGAGAAAACTAACCGCTTGCAAGGTTCGCGAAATGATAAATCCTATCAAATTTTTAATCATTGGCGTTTTTGAAGTTTGGCGAAAGTATCTTCCAAAGTTGTCAACAGAAAATTTATGTCATCGTGAGTTATCACTAACGGCGGTTGAAACGCAAGTATATTTCTGTTTATGCCGTTTCTGCCCAAAATTATCCCGTTATCTTTTAGATTTTCAATGGTAAAATCCACTTGCTCGCTGGTGGAAAGTTCCATGCCCAACATTAGCCCTTTGCCGCGAATATCTCGTATAAAGTCAAATTTGAAATTTGTCAACCCTTTTAACAAATAATCGCCCAAAATTTGGGAATTTTCCACCAAATTATTTTGCTCGATGTAATCCAAAACAGCAAGCGCCGTTGCACAAGATACTGGATTTCCGCCTAAAGTTGAGGCGGACGGCTTTGTAAATTTGTCAGCAAGTTCGGCGGTGGCAGAAAATCCTGCACAAGGAATGCCGTTACCAAGGGCTTTTCCGTATGCAATTATATCTGGAACAACGTTGTAATGCTGTATACAAAACATTTTTCCTGTCCTTGCGAAACCCGTTTGCACTTCGTCAACTATCATTAGAACATCATGCTTTTTTAGTAAATGTGCTACTTCCTGAAAAAACCAATCTGGAGGAGTTATTATTCCCGCATTGCCCTGAATCGGCTCGGCGATAAAGCCCGCAATATTGTGATCGGATTCCAAAATTTTTGTCAACTGTAATATTGCTTTTTTGTAATTTGCGGTATCCAAAAAAATGACAGTTTCGGTTGGCAAAAATGGATCGGTTCGCCACATAGAAATATCTGTTACGGCGGCAGTTAAGTAGGTTCGTCCGTGCAACGAGCCTTTTAACGCAATAAATTTGGGTTTATTTGTAGCCAATCGAGCAAGCAACAAAGCCCCTTCGACCGCCTCTGTGCCAGAGTTCACAAAAAATGACTTTTTTATGCCCTGCAAATTGTGCATATTAAACAACTCGGACATTTTTTTGGCAAGTTCTACTACAGGTTGTGTAAGATAAATATTGCAAACGTGTTGCAATTTTTGTAACTGTTCGACAGTTTTTTCCAAAATAAACGGATTTGAATGTCCGCAACTAATAACAGAAACGCCAGCAAAAAAGTCAAGATACTTTTTGCCATTAACATCCCACAAATACTGCATTTTGCCCTCCACAAATTGTGGCGGATTTTGATAAAAATATCCCAAACATGGAAACATATATTCTTTTCGCATTTCTAAAATTTCTTCTGCACCAATGTACATAAAAAAACCTCCTAAAACCTTGGGCGCTGCCCAAACCCGCAAGGACGCGCGCGCCCTCCCGCCTGCCGGCGGGCAGGTGACCCGCATTTTTATTCAACAGAGCGGCAATATTCTCTGAAGTTGTTGACCGAGGTAAAAAATTCGCGCATCATAATTACCCAGTAGTAGGAATCCTTTAGCTGTAGCGGTTTTGCTTGTATTTTTAGTCCGCCGATTAGCATAAAAAAGGCAACTTCTGGGAACAGCCAAATATAGGCGTTTTTTTTGTGAAGTTTGCTTGTCTCGGATAAATCCAACGAAAGCCCAAAAAGTTTCATTAAAAAATCGTACAAAAGTTGCTCTTTTGTGGTAAAATTGCGCCGCGCAATAATGGGAAATTCGTTGACATTTATTCGCCGTATGTATTCGCTAATGTTAAACGTGTTGGCATAAACACTTCCGCCTAAATAGCCGATTGCACCGCTGCCGATTCCTGCGTACTCGTCATAATTTATCACGTATTCGTCAACTAAATTTGTTGCATTTTTCGTGTTTTTCAAGTTAAAACACCAAGCCGTTGCAAGGCTGTAATCGGCGGATAATGCCGTTGTTATCATTTTGTATAAGGTTCTTCCTCGGCGATTGTTTACTTTGCCCATAGTTTTTTCGATGGTTTGTTTTGTGGTTGACGAAATCATTAGCGGATAATAAGTTATTTGGTTGACTTTCAACTTTTGAATTATCTCCAAATCGGCTTGCAAAGATTTTTCGGTTTGCGTTGGAAAATTAAACATCATGTCAATGTTAAATGTTGGAAAATAATCCTTAAATTGGCTGATTTTTTCCTGTATTTGCGAAGAATTACCATATTTATGATAACGTCCGCTTGTTTGCAAAATGCTATCGTCAAACGATTGCACGCCAACAGAAAGCCGATTAACGCCCATTTGTTGCAACGGCTGTAAATGTTCTTGTGTTAGATGATTTGGATTAGTTTCAACTGATATTTCGGCAATGTCAAAATTGGATTTTATAAGGTTGACAATCTCCAATAATTTTGGCATTAAAATAGTAGGAGTTCCTCCACCAAAATAGGCTGCCTTAAAATTGTAACCTTGCTGTTTGTATAGTAAAATTTCGGTTTTAAGTGCATCAAAATAAGCGGTTGCCAATTTTTCGTCAAACACAATTTTATGAAACGAGCAATATGTGCATAATTCTTCGCAAAACGGAATATGAATGTACATCATAATCGGCTGTTTTGTTGAAGTTTGCGGCAACGAGCAGTTAGCAGAGGGATCGAACCGCAAATATCCGTTATTTTTTTTTCGGATAACAAACGCAACAAAGTCTTCAATAGCTTGATTTATCACAGCAAGCAAATAATCACCACCAAGAAAATTCAATTAAATTTCGTATATATTTTTATCGGAGCATTTTATTAAAAATATTAGCTTGATTTTTTGGATTTTATGGGCTATAATTAAAAGGTATTTTTTTATGGAGGTGTAATTATGGACGATTTTTCTGAAACTAACGAGATAACTTACGAACGAAAAGAAACGCCAGCTCGCAAGCGTTCCGCCAAGGGCAGTGCAGAAAGGGCTCGCAAGCGAAAAAATAACCTTGCAGTATTTTATATAGTTACGATGGTTATTGGTGTTGCCGTTTGTATTACTTTGTTTATTGTGGCGTATCAAACTTTGGTGCAACCTAATGCAATAGTGGCTGTTCCGCAAGAACGCCCGCCCGAAACCGATTTGACCACTTTTGTGCGTCCCGAACATGAGCAAACTTTAGCTATGATTACTGGCATAAATCTTTTTGTGCCGCAAACGGTTGACGTTCACTTTTTGGAGTCTGGTCGCTCCGAACGGCTTTCTATGACCGAAACTACCACGGTTCAAAACCGATTCGGCTCTCCTATTGGGTTTGGCGAACTAAATTTGGGGCAAATTGTGGACATCACTTTTGACATTAACACGCTCGATTTAGCTAACATCTCAATTAGCGGTCGTGCTTGGGAAGAGCAACTTACCAATTTTACGATAAACCTTGACAACGCAACTATCACGGTCGGAAACCAAGTTTACAGCTACAGCAGCCGAACGCTTATTCTTAACCGCAACGAACCGTTTTCTATTGCATTAGTTAATCCCGAAGATTTAATCACTTTGGTTGGCTTTCAAGATAAAGTTTGGAGTTTGCGAGTGGACAGCGGCAACGGATTTGTCAACTTTATAAATTACGACAGAATCGTCGGCGGAACCGTTGCAATAGGCAATTCAATTTTTCGCCCGTTGGATGATTCTGGTGCTATTCCAGTTTTGGAAGGCACTCACAGAGCCATTATTGACGGACAAAACATCGATACTTTTCCTGCAAACATTGTAATTAGACAAGGCGAAACATTAACGGTTGACTTGGCAAATGTTGTCTTCCGCTTGGGAAATTTGCAAGTGGTTGTTACCAATCAATCCGATGCCACAATCCTAATAAATGGCTCGCCAGCGGTAATCGAAAACACGCTAATCGAACTGGAATACGGCACGCACATTTTACGTGTAGAATATCCTGGGTTTATCCCAATTCAGCAAGAAATAACGATAACGCAACCATTTACTCGCATGGAGTTTGAATTACAACCAGATGCTCCCGCTGAAGCACTAATTTTGATTGAGAGTTTTCCAACCGCCGCACAAATATTTGTCAACGATGCTTTTGTGGGAAATTCGCCATTGACAACAACCGTAACTTTTGGCAACAACACAATAACCGCAAGAATGCTAGGTTACGAAGATAGGATAATTCCAATAGTGGTTGACGAAACTTCCGCAAGGCAATTTTTGCTACATTTGAATCAAATAGCACCAACTTTGCCAACTTTACCGCCGCCAATCGCCACTGCTCCGCCTGGCGGAGAATTGCCTAGCACAGTTTTACCGCCACTTCCGCCTACAATGACACCAATTCCGCCGCCAACATTAGAGCCTGATTATTCTGCACCAACAATCCCCGATGCAACCGTTCCCGATACAATCCCAGAATATCCACCATACGAAACAGAGGATACTCCAAACTGGCCGCCAACCGAAGACGAGTTGCCGTTGCCTGATTAAAAAGTGTAAAATATAGTAATTCAACTTAACAAAAAATGCGGGTCAAGGGCGCGCGCGTCCTTGCGGGTTCGGGCAGCGCCCGAGGTTTTAGGTTTTTTGAATTTGCACGAATATAAAAGATGTACGGACAGGTATTGTCCGTACATCTTTTTACTTGCAAAACCCACAACTTTAAGCTATAATTATCCAATAAACTAAAAATAAAAAGGAGTAAATCCAATGAAATTAGACAAACTGGTGGGCGAGCGGTTCAAAGAGCGCCCTGTAGATTGTGTGGTTGACAGCCACGCTCTTATGGTACGTGGCGGATATATCAAGCAAGTTGGCAATGGCGTATATTCTTCGTACATGGTTTTGCGGCGAATTGTCAACAAAGTTGAACGCATTATTAAGGAAGAAATGGAACGCATTGACGGACAAGAAGTACAATTTCCCGTTGTAATGCCAGCCACTTTATGGGAAGAATCTGGGCGGTACGAAAGCATTGGCGCGGAGTTGTTGCGGTTTTCCGACCGAGCAGGTACGCCAATGGTTTTGGGAATGACTCACGAGGAAGCGGCTGTGCATCTTGTGCGAGAATACGCCAATAGTTACACAAAATATCCATTTATGATTTATCAAATTCAAACAAAATTCCGCGACGAGGCACGGGCCCGCGCGGGACTTATTCGTGTACGCGAGTTTTCCATGAAAGACGGCTATTCTTTTCACACTTCGCAGGACGATTTGGACGATTATTACAACAAATGTCATAACGCATACAAAAGAATTTTTGAGAGAATGGGCGTTCCGCAAGTAGTTTCGGTGGAATCGGATTCGGGAATGATGGGAGGAAAAGTTGCACACGAGTTTATGTTGCTTGCTCCTGCTGGCGAAGATACTGTTGTTGTCTGTGATTCTTGTGATTATCGTGCCAACATGGAATCGGCAGAGCGTATCAACCAAAAATCGCAACCGCAAAATTTGCAAAGTTTAACGAAAATTCACACAGCCGCCGCAAAAACTATTCCCGAGGTTTGCAACTTGCTAAAAATCCCAGAAACAAGCCTTTGCAAAGCGGTTATATTTCAAAAAGAAGATGATTCTTTTGTGGTAGTTTTTATCCGCGGCGATTTGGAAATTAACGAAACAAAATTGAAAAATTTTTTGAAAGAGGATATAAAGCCAGCAATAATCACATTAGAAAGCGGATTATCGGCAGGTTACACAGGGCCAATCGATTTGCCCAATCGCATAAGCGAAAGCACGCAAATTTTATTTGACCGCTCGTTAGAGGACGGCGAAAATTTATGTTGCGGTGCAAACGAGGACGAATACCATTATACAGGGTTTTCTTTTGCACGAGATTTTGTGCCAACTTTTGGCGAAATTAAATTTAACGACTTTGCAAAAGTAGTTGACGGCGACATTTGCCCAAAATGCAAACAGCCAAAAATAAATTTAACACGTGGCATCGAAGTTGGCAACATTTTTCAGCTTGGGACAAAATACACGCAATCCATGCAAATGCAATACACCGATCAAGAGGGAAATTTGCAATTTCCGCTAATGGGCTGCTACGGAATCGGCGTTGGTCGGTTGATTGCCTCCATTTGCGAGGCAAGCCACGACGATTACGGGCCCATTTGGCCAAAAGCAATAGCACCGTGGCAAGTGCATTTATGCTGTGTTCGCTCCGACGACGAAAAAGTTAAGGCAGTGGCGGATAATTTATACAATCAGTTGCAAGAAAAAGGCGTTGAAGTAATTTACGATGACAGAGCGGTACGTCCTGGCGTAATGTTCTCGGATGCGGATTTGCTAGGCGTTCCATTGCGAATAGTGTGTAGCCCACGCAATTTACAAGAGGGCGTTTGCGAAATTATCGCCAGAGATAAAAGTATTCAGCAAAAAACGCCGATTGACCAGGTTTTAGAAGAAATTTTGAACAAGTTGTAAAATAAAATTTGAAATCGGTAAAAAGGGCGATGTTTCGCCCTTTTGTTTTTTATGTTGTATGTTAAATTTGCGCAACCAAAAAATGTGGATAATATTGTATGGATGGATATTATCCGCCTGTCTGCGGCTTGCTTGCAGGGTTTACAAACAGCCGCACTAGTTCATTACAAGAGATTATGTAATGCTTAATAAATGTTCCCTTGCATCTTTTAATGTGAATCCTTTGCTTATTAAATCGTCAATTATGGACAGGGTTTCATTACGGTTCTTTTTTTCGCCTAGTAGCATTCCTTCTTCTCGACCTTTCTCTGTCCACTTCTCCTTACTTCTATCCTCGCCGATCTCCATTAGCGCTTGAATCCCTGCATTATTCTTCAAAATATCCATATTATCCTCCAGTATCTTTTTTATTTGCTCTTTGTCGGCGTTTCGTATGGTTAAAAAAATCAATAGCATTTGCAATTTTTTAGAAGTTGTTGCTGTTTCGCCAATTTGTGGCGTTAGTTTTAATGCCGCCGACAAAAAATCATACATTGTTGTTCCTTGCTTGCTGCCGTATAATGGCAAATATACTAGTTCTAGTTCGTTGATTGGCTCGCCATTTGCCACTCGTTCGCGGATTTTTTGCAACGTTGCATCGCCGTCTCTTTCCTTTAGATAAATTATCTTTGGATTGAACGCAATCGATTTATTTGTATATTCCGTTACGGTTGGCTTGTTTTCCGTGATTATTATTGTTGTAAACGGTATTTTGTGCTTGCGAGATAGATACAAATTGTATCCGCCAAATCGCATTAAATCGTCCTTGCTTATGTGCGTTTCAAACTCTTTGTGTACGCCAAAAGTGCCTAAAATTTCGCTGAAAATCTTTACGGCTAAATCGCCAATCGCCTCAACCGCCGTTGTTTCGGGGCTCCTGCCCGTTCGGCAGGCGGGCAAAATTTCTAATATTTGCCCTTCCAAATCGGCATCCAAAAATTCTAGTGAGCGGTTCAAAAATAGCGTAAAACTATCCTTGAACACGGAATCCTTATTGTGAGCAAGTTTGGTAAATTCATCTGTTTTGTCAACCTTTTCAAAATCCATTTTGTTCCCCTTTACCACTTTAATTATTTATACTTTAGCAAATTTTTTGTACAAAGTCAATTTGCAAAAAAATAAATTTAATGCTACAATAATAAGGAAAAAATTTCCCAAAAACCAATAGGAGGTTACATTATGACACAAACACACGATTCTAACATAATCACAAGAAATTATTTTGATTCGCTGTTGCTAGAAATGCGGCATTTTGACGCTGTTATTCCAGATACAAGTTTTACTTTGTTTGGCGAAAAATTCAAAACGCCGATAATGATGGCGGCACTTTCCCATTTGAACAAGTGCCATCCCGCAGGGCTTGAAGAAATGGCAAGAGGTGCATTGGCGGCTGGCGCAGTTATGTGGTCGGGAATGGGCGAAGACGAAGAAATTGAACGTATTTGCAAAACAGGAGCAAAAACCATCAAAATTATTAAGCCACATTTTGACAACGCCGAAATTTTGCGAGAAATAGCTTGGGCGGAAAAAGTAGGCTGTTTTGCAGTTGGAGTTGACATCGATCACGCATTTAACGGAAGTGGGCAATACGACAACATTTTCGGCACAGTGCCGTTATCGGGCAAAACCACCGAAGAATTGGCAAGTTTTGTAAAAGCAAGTAATGTCCCATTCATTATAAAGGGCGTTTTAAGTACAAAAGATGCCAAAAAATGCCTAGATATTGGCGTTGCTGGAATAGTCGTATCTCATCATCATGGGCTTATGGATTACGCCGTGCCGCCGCTTGCAGTTTTGCACGATATTTGCAGACTCATAAAAGGAAAAATTCCAATTTTTGTGGATTGCGGCATTGAAAGCGGCATGGATGCCTACAAAGCAATGGCTTTAGGTGCAACTGCGGTATCTGTTGGGCGTGCAATGATGGGCCCGCTAACTGACGGCGGCGCAACAGCCGTAACGCAAAAAATAAACGAAATGACCGCTCAACTGGCTGGTACAATGGCAAGAACAGCCGTTCCTAACGTAAACAGCATGGATCGCACGGTTATCCATTATTCCCATAAAATTACTAGAAGTGGCAAACCGCCAACTTCTATGTGGAATCACGACAAAGGAAGTCAACCAAAATGAGAATACGAAAAAAGCCGTGGACTAAACAAGAATTAGCTGAAAACCCTTTTGTCTTGCGAAATCCTGAACAATATGCACGGAAAATTGCCGATTATTTTAACAATGACAATCCTCTCCACCTGGAATTAGGTTGCGGAAAAGGTCGCTTTATTTCAACCACTGCCAACAATAATCCCAACGTAAACCACATTGCAGTAGAGCGCGAACCAACCGTTTTAGCAGTAGCCGCAAGATTAGCAAAACAAATGTGTCAAGCAGAACAAACAGAGCAAACAGAGCAAAAATCCGCTCAACTAATTTTTTTAGAACTAGATGCCGCAAAGTTGTGCGATTATTTTAATCCGCAAGAAATAAGCCGATTATACATAAACTTTTGCGATCCGTGGCCACGCAGAAAAAAGTGGGCAAAACGGCGATTAACCCACACAAATTTTTTGAAGATATATGAAAGCCTGCAAATTCCAGAAATATTTTTTAAGACGGACAACCGCATATTATTTGAATTTTCCATAAATCAGTTTTCGGAAAATGGCTGGATAATGCGTAACATCTCGTTAGACCTGCACAACAGCAACTTTGAAGATAACGTTAAAACCGAGTACGAAGAAAAATTTTCTAAATTGGGTCCAATATACAGGTTAGAGGCGTATAAATTTTGAAACTTTGAAATACGGGCGGACTCGCCTGTCGGACGAGTCCGCCCCTACAAATCACCAACCGTAGGGGCGGATATTATCCGCCCGTTTGTTTCAAATCGGCAATATTTCGGCATTTTGTAAAATCCCAAAAACTTTACTGCTCTAATATAGCAATCCACTGCTAAATCGAAAAATCTATTCCATTTGGATTTTCTTCGTCGTCGTTATTGTTTTCGTAACTACTTTCTTGGGCGGCACGTGTTACAGTGCGTGTTTCGCCGCCAGATACATATTGTGCACCGCATTCTGGACAAACTGACGTAAAAACTCTTATTGTGTTTGATACTACTTCGCGGTTTTCGCGGTCGGCACGATTCGCCTCGCGCGTGTAATGCTCCCGTTCGTGGGCAAATACTGCCGATGCTGCTTGCCCAGGGTTTAACCTGGTTGGCGTTTGAAACGATACGCCACCATCGTCCGATTGATCCACATATCTGCGGTTTTGGCAAGTTTGGCAAACACTATCTTCTACATCGCCAGATTCTTGAGTGCGTTCCATCCTTGAATTTGGGTGGCTTTCGCCTACGGGCAAAAAAGCTGACGGATTAGAGTAAAATTGCGAGGGTTGCCCTTGTTGTACTGTGTTAAAATCCATTTTAATCACTCTCCTATAAAAATAACTATCTTAATAATACATCATTTTCAAAAATTTTGCAACAAAAAAACAATTTTTTATCGCAAAATTTGTTATAATTTAGATAACAAATTTTCACAAGGAGATATAAAAATGAAAAAAATTAAACCAACAATCGAACAGCTACAATTTTTGGAGTGGGAAATAGGCGTATTTTTCCACTTTGGCATTAGAACCTTTTTTGAAGGGCATAAAGATTGGGACGGAAAAATTATGCCATTATCCGAGTTTAATCCCACGCAGTTGGATTGCTACAACTGGCTTAAAACTGCCGCCGATTCTGGGGCAAAATACGCAATTTTGGTCTGCAAACACCATGACGGATTTGCAAATTGGCCGTCCAAATTTTCCGATTATCACGTTGGGCTTACTCCGTGGAAAAGCGGCAAAGGAGACGTTGTTTTTGAGTTTGTCAATGCTTGCCGCCGATTTAACCTAAAAATTGGCTTGTATTATTCTCCCGCAGAAGCTGGCTACCAAAAACGCACAGCCCAAGAATACGACAATTATTTTGTCAACCAAATAAGCGAACTGTTGACAAATTACGGAACTATCGACTATTTGTGGTTTGACGGAAACGGCTCGGAGGGACATGAATACGACAAACCTCGCATAATTGCAACTATCCGCAAACTACAGCCGAGTATCCTAATCTTTAATATGTGGGATCCCGATACTCGCTGGGTTGGAAACGAAGCTGGCGTTGCAGGAACTCTAAATGTCAACCAAGTTACCGCTTTGGATTTCTCGGTGCTAACTGGCGGAAAAAAAGACGAACTTTCCTCGACAAAATTTTTGCCCGCCGAATGCGACTTTATGATGCGTAATCATAACTGGTTTTACAGCGAATACGATGTGCATACCGTAAAAAGTGTGGAAGAACTGGTTGGCTTGTACTATTATTCTGTAGGTTGTGGCTCTAATTTTTTGATTAACATTGGACCCGACCGCCGCGGATTATTGCCAAACGTGGATTCCCAGCGGTTGCTAGAATTTGCCGCAGAAATTAAACGCCGATTTGGCAACCCAATTTCTTGCCAGCAAGAAACCACTGAAAACGGCATAAAAATTACATTCGACCGTGAACAATTTGTCAACCATATAATAATCTCGGAAGATTTAACCGACGGCGATGGAGTAGAATCCTTTGAAATATTGGTGCAAAGCGGCTTGCTGTATCGTCCAACTTGCGTACACACAGGCACAGCAATAGGCAACAAAAGAATCATCCAAATCCCGTATATTAAAGCGACCGCAATAATTGTCAATGTAATAAAATCGAACGGCGATTACAAGCTGAAAACTGTAGATGCTTTCTTGGTAAAATAATTGAAAATTTCGGTTTTGCAAAAAATTTTTTCAACCCAAATTTGCATTTTTATTTTGCTTTACAAAATTCAAAACCTTTGTTATAATGATAAATGCTAGCGTTGCAATTTTGCAATGGTGGTAATTTTTATAGTAAAGGATAATCATAATGTCAGATAAACCCTATTTTCCGAAACGAGCAGTAGTAACTAGCGGAATGCCTTACGGCGATAAGCATTTACATTTTGGGCATATTGGCGGCTGTTTTGTTCATGCGGATATTTATGCACGATTTTTGCGCGACAGAATCGGCAAAGAAAACGTTATTTTTGTCTCTGGAACGGATTGTTACGGTGCAGGGCCCGAAGTTAAATATAAAGCGGCAACCGAAAACGGTTTCAACGGCACTATTCAAGACTTTGTCGAGGGAAATCACATCGCCCAAAAAAATACATTAGAAAAATATAACATTAGTTTGGATATTTTCGGTGCTTCTGCACTTTACAAAGGCGGCGAATTGCAAAAAGCCCTTTCTGCACAGCTTTTTGAGCAATGGTACAGCAACGGTTATCTTCGCCTGGAAGAAGTTGAACAATTTTATGATGACAAAAATCAGCAAATTTTGAACGGTCGCCAAGTTGAAGGACGTTGCCCTATTGCAAAGTGTAAATCTAACACAGCTTACGCCGACGAATGCGAATTAGGACACCAATACAGCCCTCGAGAGTTGATTGCTCCCAAAATAGCAAGCACTGGCGAAACGCCATCGCTAAAGGCGGTAAAAAATTGGTATTTTGACTTGGAACGCTTTAATTCTGCCCTAAAAGATAGGCAAAACCTGCTTGCTACCGAGGGAATCAGCCGCAAAATTTTAATGACAAATGTCGCCGATTTTCTGAAAGATCCCACAATTCTCATTAAAACGGACGATTTTGCTTCCTTAAAGCAAGCTATTTTGGAGATTGAGAAAGCTGAAAATATAGAAAATTTTGAAACGCAACTGGACGAAGAAAAGCAATCTGCAACGCTTACTTTCGCCAAATTAAAGGACAGAGAAAACGCTTGCGAAATTTTGCGAAAGTACAACATTCGGTTTCGCACAGGCACAACTTTAGTGCCGTTTCGGCTTTCGGGAAACGTAAAATGGGGAATTTCTGTTCCCGAAAAGGACGGCGTTGCAGACCAAACTTTTTGGGTTTGGCCCGAATCGCTGTGGATTCCCATTGCCTTTGTACAGGAGCATCTCGCAAAATTGGCGGAAAACGGCGAAAATAACTGGGAAAAATGGTGGTTTGACAAGGAATCACGAGTATATCAATTTATCGGCGAAGACAACATTTATTTTTACGCCGTCGCAGAAATGGGAATTTTCATGGCTTTGAACCAAATCGCGGGTCGCGAAATTCAAAGTTGTTTGCCTGTAACGATTCCCAATCGGCATTTATTTTACGGCACACGAAAGGCATCTAGCAGCGGAGCAATAAAGCCGCCCAGTGCCGACGAATTGCTCGAACATTACACAGTGGAGCAGTTGCGAATGCACTTTGCGCACATGGCTTTGCACAGCAACAGCGTTTCGTTTAATCCGAAAGCCGTGTTGCAAGAAGAGGGTTTTGATGCAACTTTAGCAGAGGGAAACCTGTTGACAAATGTGTATAATCGGCTGGTTCGCTCTTGTTTTTATACCTTGCAAAAATATTTTGACGGCAAATTGCCAACCGCTATAACCGCCGAAACTCGGCAAAATGCCAATAAAATGATTGACGATTACGAAATGTCAATGTACAAATTTGAATTTGCCAAAATCATCGATATGTTAGATGCTTATTTGCGAGATGCCAACAAAATTTGGGCGGCAAACAGCAAGGACGAAACTCTGCTAAACGAAACTTTGGCAAACGCATTTCACGTTGTGCGGGTTTCTGCCGTTTTGTTACACCCGTTTGCTCCCGAAGGCACGGAGCGGGTTCGTGAATTTTTGGCGGTTGACGAGCGGCTTTGGGATTGGCAATTTATCCGCGAGGATCTCTCGTTTTTCATGGACGACAACCACAAATTCAAATTTTTAGAGCCGAAAGTGGACTTTTTCCATAAACGTTGGTAGGAGGACATTATGGAGCATATAAAAAAATATTGGCATATTTTAGTAGGTTGCCTTTGCGTTGTCGTTTTGGGAGCGGTTTATCTCATTAGAGACAACTCGCCAGCTGCACAGCCAAACCACGAGCGGTTGCTTGTCGCAAGCGGCGAAAATACGCAAATTGCCCAAACAGAACCATCTGAACCGTTGCAAAGTCAACAATCCGAGCCAATCGCCGAAACTGTCGAAAACCCCGTTGAAATTCCCGTTGAAACCCTTGCTGAAACGCCAATCGAGCAAGTTCCACAAAATATAGTGGTTCACATAACAGGCGAGGTAACAAATCCTGGAGTTTACACGATTCCTGCGGATTTTCGCATAAACGATTTGTTAGAATTAGCTGGCGGTGCTACTGACGATGCCGATTTATCCCTTATAAATTTGGCGGCTTTTTTGCAAGATGCACAACAAATAGTTGTTCCTGCATACGGCGACGAATTTTTTACGCCCGAAATACCTCAAACTTCTCAAACCGCCGCCGTTACGCAAAATACTGGGCAAAATACTGGGCAAAATACTGCACAAAATACTGGGCTTGTCAATATCAATACAGCGGATGCAACGCAACTGACAACTTTGCCAGGAATCGGTGCAACCATTGCCAACAATATAATTGCCCACCGAGAAGCAAACGGATTTTTTACCTCAATCGAACAGTTGCAAAACGTCCCACGAATAGGAGCAACCACATTTAGCAACTTGCGCGATTTAATTACCGTGGGATAAAAATTTAGCTTGCATTTATTTGTGATATATGATAAAATTTCGATAGAATAATATTATATCGGAGGTTACCATGATTAGAATTTTAACAGACACAGGCAGCGACATTACGCATTTGGGTGCACCGCAGTTGGGCATGGAATCAGTTGAATTGGACATTAAATTTACCGAATTTGAGTACGATTATCGTAACGATCCCGAGTTCAAAGTTTTTTACAGCAACCTAGAACGGGCGAAAAATTTACCCACCACAAGCCAAGTAAACCCACAGCAATTTTTAGAGGTATTTAACGATGCAAAACAAAAAGGCGACGAAGTGATAGCAGTTACGCTATCTGGCGGGATGAGCGGAACGTATTCTTCGGCAAAAATTGCACAAGAAGAATGTGCGTACGATGGAATTACCGTAGTGGATTCTCGCAATGCGATTATTGCACAGCGGACAATGGCAGAACACGCCGTAAAATTACGTGATGCAGGCGAATCAATGTCTCAAATTGAAAAAGAACTTATAAATATGCGCGAGCGAATGTGTCTCACAGCCTGTTTGGACACGTTGACATACCTAAAAAAAGGCGGAAGAGTTCCGCCAGCAATGGCAATTATTGGCAACGCAATAAAAATAAAGCCAGTAATTGCAATAATCGAAGGTAAAGTTGAGGCGGTTGACAAAGTGAGAGGTACGCAAGCAGGAATGCAAGCAATCTGGAAAAAACTCGACAAAGACGACATCGACCAAAATTACCCAATCTGCTTTGGACACACCAACAGCGAAGAACGCGGCAGACAATTTATGGAAGAAACCGTAAAAAAATATAGCCTAAAAGAATGCAATCTTTATCCAGTAGGTGGCGTAATCGGCACTCACACGGGATCGGGGGCTATTGTTATAACTTATATGAGAAAACCTTAAAACCTCGGGCGTTATTTTAATTTGAGATATTGGGGTTTAACAAATTTGAAATTTTGCCGTAGGGGCGGACAATATCCGCCCTTGCGGTATATTTTGGTTTGGCAAATTTAGAATTTTTCATAACCCTAAAATAATATTTTTATACACATTCAATTTTATACACATGCGGGCGGATAATGTCCGCCCGCAACAGGCGGGTTAAGTTGATTTATTATAACCCTAAAATATTTTTTTAATCATCATCAAAGCCATCTTTTTTCAATGCGATTGTCAACGAATAACAATTTATTTCGGTTGCGCCATTTTCTAGCAAAAGTTTGGCACAAGTATTCATTGTTGCACCTGTTGTAAAAATATCGTCTATCAAAATTATTTTTTTGCCAACCACATTTTCACAGGAAAATGCACCGATTAAATTTTCCTCTCTGCCAACGGAATCCAAGCTACTTTGCGGAACGGTTTTTACTATGCGTTTTAGCAAATGCTCTGCCATTGGGATGTTAAAGGCTGTAGCAAGCGGTTTTGCTAAAATTGCTGCTTGATTAAAGCCACGGGTTCGCAATTTGGATTTGTGCAACGGAATAGGCACAATGCAATCGCCTGTCATGTTCACATTTTGCGTTTTTAGTGCCTTTGCAAATAATTCTCCCAAGCCCTCTGTAACTTGCCGCTGACTGTGATATTTTGAGCTTAATACAAGTTCTCGAATCGTGTCGCCATAAGCAAAAGCCGCTTTGTGTACGGTAAAAAACGTGCTTGTCATTTTGCAACTGGGACAAACTTGTGCCGCAACTTGCGAAACATAGGGATGTCCGCATTTTTTGCATAGCGGCTCGGATAACGGTACAAAAAGAGAAGTGCAATCATCGCATAAATACCGCTTTTTTCCCTTATAAACGGGCGGAAAAATTGCTCTACAGGATATGCACCTCGGCGGATAAATCCAGTCAATAAACATTCGCAGAACACACCATTCTAAAGTAAGTTGTTGGGCTTTCGTGAGGGTTCGCCTTGTGAAATCCGTTGCGTTCGTAAAAGCGGATTCCTCCAGTGTTGTCGGCGCTAACGTGCAGTACGCACCGTCGCAAATTGTAATCTTTTGTCAAGTTGCGAGCGTGATTTAGCAACATTGCACCAACGCCTTTGTTGCGCCATTGTGGCAAAACCGCCAAAGTTGCCACATAAAATTCGTCGTTGTAAATATCTGTGTTGCCCGAAAAATAGTAAAAATTGCTCAAATGCGTGATAAAATGACAAAAAAACGCAAATTTTCCAACAACAAAAAGTTGTCGGACGGTTGGCGCAACTAAATCTTTTATAGCCGAGGATGGATAGCAAGTAATCAAACCAATCGGTTTTTCGTTAAATTTGGCAACATAAGAAAATTTATAGCCAAAACGATTAGACCCGTGTTGCCATAATTTTTTGTAATAAGCAGTAGCGGTATCTTCGCCCACTTTTCCAAAAATATCATAGGAAAATTTGTGATACGCCATAAAAGTGAGTTCTGCCGCTGTTTGTGCATCTTCTATCAAGCCTTTTTCTATACAAATTTTGCCCATATTTCCCTCGTTTCAGCCTACTAACCAAATTTTCCGTGGCGGACGACCGCCCGATTTCCCAAATTTTTGATTGTTCAAATTTTTGGCGACATTGTAGGGGCGGATATTATCCGCCCGCAAGCCATAAATTGGCGGATAATACCTGCCCGTCCGACAGGCGGGTTCGCCCCTACGCCCATTCGACAGGCGGACGTTTGGCATATTTTA
>WRKG01000257.1 GCA_009778185.1 Bacillota bacterium | reverse complement strand
TTGTTGCCAATTTAAGCTGATTTTGCGGAGTTTCGTGGTGCGGCTCGGCGGTAAGCGGTTTGATTGGTTCGGCTTGCTTTTCGCCAATGTATCGCCAGCATTGCTTTTCGTTGTCGTAACGCCAGTTTTCGTGCCACATTTCTTCACGGACTTCTCTAAATAGTTCTATAATGTAGTCCGTTTGTTCATCTTCGTCCAATTCGGCAATTTTTCTTAATTCTTCGTACGGTTCAAAATCCTCTGGCGTTGGCCAGGCGATTGGTTTTCTTTTTTCTTGTGTCATTCAAAACACGCTCCTTTGCATATGTTCGTTCATAAACTTTGAAATAGTCATTATTTTTGTGCTTTCGAGAGTTACATTGCTAAAATCCTTGTCGCCTGTTATAAGTATGTCTGCATTGCTATCTAATGCCGCTTGCAAAATAGGAATATCTTTAGCATCTCGAATTTGCTTAAGATGTTCGGGCGGCGGTTCGTCAGATATTGGTATTGGCGTGTAGTTTAAGCTATCCAAAAAATTATCCACTTGATTGGATAGTTTAGGATATTTTTCGCCTATGGATTTTTTTAATTCGTTTGTTGCGTACACTGGCAAAAGTAGCTGTAATTTTGGGTGGTTGTTAATGTATTCGACAAAATGTCGCACTACTTTTCCGCCGTAATAGGCGGAAAATAGTATGTTTGTATCTAGCATAATCTTCACGCAGTAGCCCCCAACTTCTTCGCCTGATCCTCCGTAACCAAATTATCCAAAATTTCATCCAAATTGCCGTTTAGCACCGATTCCAATTTATGCAACGTAAGCGAAATGCGGTGGTCGGTTACGCGGCTTTGCGGATAATTGTATGTGCGAATCCGCTCGCTGCGGTCGCCTGTGCCAACTTGACTTTTGCGTTCTGCCGATTGCTGGGCTTGCTGCTTGGATTGCTCCAAATCGTATAGCTTGGCTCGCAATATTTTCATGGCTTTATCCTTGTTTTTTAGCTGAGATTTCTCGTCTTGGCACGATATTACGATTCCTGTTGGTGCGTGAGTTACTCGAACCGCCGAATCGGTTGTGTTTACGCTTTGTCCGCCGTTCCCAGACGAGCGAAAAACGTCGATTCGCACATCGTTCATATCTATTTGCACATCTAATTCTTCCGCTTCTGGCAAAACCGCCACCGTTACCGTTGACGTGTGTATTCGTCCGCTCGATTCCGTTTCTGGCACACGCTGAACCCTGTGCACGCCGCTCTCGTATTTTAGCCGAGAATACGCTCCTCTGCCCTGTATCATAAAGGAAATCTCCTTAAAGCCGCCTATTTCGTTTTCGTTGGCGTTCAAAATTTCCGTTTTCCAGCGATTGCCGTCTGCATAATGTCCATACATTCTATATAAAACGGACGCAAATAACGCCGCTTCATCGCCGCCAGCGCCGCCGCGGATTTCTACTATTACGTTTTTGTCGTCATTTGGGTCTTTTGGCAACAGGCGAATCTTCAGCGTTTTCGCAACTTCTTCCAATTTGTCTTGGCTAGCTTTTAGTTCCTCTTTTGCAAGCTGCCGCAAATCTTCGTCGTCGCTTTCTTCTAGCATTTCCTTGGCATCTTCCAAATCTTGCTCCGTTTTTTTGTATTCACGATAGCTTTCGATTATTGGCGAAAGGTCGCTATGCTCTTTCATTAAGGCTCGCCAGCGGTTTTGGTCGGCTATAACCGCCGAATCGTTTAACTCTTCCGTTAAAGTTTCAAATTTTTGCTCCAGTTCTGATAATTTGTCAAACATTTTTATGCTCCCTCACTTTGCGATTTTTCGGCGTTTTGACTTTGTTCTACTTCACGCATTGCCAAAATTGTCTCTTGGATAAGCGTGTCAAGTTCCATGTTGAGCAGCTCCGCACCGTGGCGGATAACATCTCGTGAACAGCCCGCCGCAAATTTTTTGTCCTTAAATTTTTTCTTTACGCTGGAAAGTTCCAAATCCATGCAACTTTTGCTTGGACGCATTATTGCCGTTGCGCCGATTAGCCCTGTAAGCTCGTCCGTTGCGTACAGGATTTTTTCCATATAAGATTGCGGCTCGTACGGCGATTTTGTCATTTCCCAGCCGTGGCTAAGTGCCGCGCGGATAACGGATTCGTCAACGTCGTTTTGCTGTAGTAATTCGATTCCCTTAACGCAATGTTCCTCTGGGAACTGCTCAAAATCGATGTCGTGTAACATTCCTACAACTCGCCAAAAATCTTCGTTGGCACTGTCATGTTGCTTGGCAAAATATCCCATAACGCCAGAGACGGTTTCGCCGTGCTTTATGAGATGCGGCTCGCTGTTGTATTTTTTTAGGAGGGTTTTCGCCTCGGTTATTGTTGGTATCATATTTTTGCTCCTTTTTGATTATTCATAATTATTAAAAAACCTTTGCTAATAAGCAAAGGTCATGTTCTGGGAGGTGAAGGATTCGAACCTTCGAAATCGTAGATAACAGATTTACAGTCTGCCCCCTTTGGCCGCTCGGGAAACCTCCCACAGAACTAAATAATATTATAGCACACAAAATTTTATTGTGCAAGTGTTTTTGAAAAAATTTTTTATTTTTTTTGAGGATTTTTTTATTCTATTTTTTGCCGTTTTTGTGGGATTTTCGTTTGGCTACAAAAAATCCCACAAAAAAATTTTTTTTGATTTTGCTTTTTTGTTTTTTTGTCAGCGTTTTTTAGTCGTCCAAAATTTTGCCATTTGTGGAAATTGTAACAACTTGCCAAGGAATCATTTTTCCACAATTTTGCAGGGCTTTTTTGGTAGCTATTTCTATTCCAGAGCAACATGGAACTTCCATTCTTGTAATAACTACCGATTTTATATTGTTAGATTGCAAAATTGTTGTTAATTTTTCCGAATAATCTATGTCGTCCAATTTTGGGCAACCTATCATAATAATTTTGCCGTCCATAAATTTTGACTGAAATTTTTTGTAGGTGTATGCAGCACAATCTGCGGCGATTAGCAATTTGGCGTTATCAAAATAAGGAGCATTTGTTGGCAAAAGTTTTAGTTGGATTGGCCATTGGCTAAATGTCGAATCCTCGGCGGCATTGGCTTTTACTGTGCCTGCGTTTTCAAACGTGATTGCACCAGTTGGGCAAACGGGCAAACAGCGCCCAAGTCCATCGCAATAATCTTCGTGTACTATTTCGGCTTTTCCGTTTTTTAGGGTAATTGCACCGCCTTGACAAGCGGTTACGCAAAGTCCACATCCTATACACTTTTTGGAATCAATATTTATTTTTTTTGTCATTTTTTCTTCTTATCCTTTTGCTTAATTTCGTCTCGGGTAAACATTCCTCTACCTTGAGATTGTTTTTCAGTTGGTGTAGCTTTTTTTGTAGCGGTTGCGGCGGTGGCTTTTTTGAGAGCGGCTGTTGAATCGGGAAATTCTTCTAAAATTTTGTCGCCACAATTTTTGCAAAAGTTACCTTTATCGATGGGTTGTCCGCATTGGATGCACTTCAGCGCGTCGTCTAAACCTTTTCTAACTTGCAAACGTCCCTCGCGGACATATTTTAATATTCGTTTTAGCGGCATTCCTGTAAATTCGGCAATATCTTTCATTGTGGTGTATTCTTCTTCTTCTACAAAACGGCGCAATTCTTGAAACTCTTCTTCTTCTTTTTTTTCACAATCTGGGCAAAGTGGGCTGACAACTTTGTGAAACAGCCGTTTGCACCGTGGACAATTTACTACTTGCATAATTCTATCCTCCTTACAAATTATTTATTTTGGGATAAATCCAATCGCATTTTTAACCTTGGTTAATGTAGTTTGTGCTAGTTGGTTGGCTCGGTTTGCGTTGTTGGAAATAATTTCGTCAATGTAGGCGGTATCGGCTTTTAGTTCGTAATAACGTTTTTGCAGTGGCTCTAACATTGCGACAACTGCATCGCCGACTTTGGTCTTAAAATTGCCGTAACCGCCAATGTTGGCTAGTTCTGTTGCGGCTTGCTCGACGGTTTGGTTTGTGGCACAAGCGTAAATAGTTAGCAAATTTGTAACGCCAGGTTGTTCTTCTGGATTATTTTCTATTCTATTGAAGGAATCGGTTACCGCCCGTTTGAATTTTTTGCTGATAACATTTGGCGGATCTAGCAAATATATTACATTGTTAGGGTTCGCCGTTTCCGATTTAGACATTTTTTTGGTCGGCTCTTGCAGGCTCATTATTTTTGCACCGACAGGCGGAATGTAATCTTGCGGAATCGTGAAAATATCGCCGTAAATTTTGTTAAAGCGAGTGGCAATATCTCGGCACAATTCGAGATGCTGTTTTTGGTCATGTCCGATTGGAACAAGTTTTGTATCAAACAGCAAAATATCGGCAGCCTGTAAAACGGGATAAGTAAACAAGCCAGCGTTTATGTTATCTTCGTGCTTTTGGGATTTATCCTTAAATTGTGTCATGCGACCAAGTTCGCCCATGTAGGTAAAGCAGTTCAAAATCCAAGCGAGTTCTGCGTGAGCTGGGACGTGCGATTGAAAATAAACAATATGCTCCTGTGGATCCAATCCAAGTGCTATATATAATGTAAGAAGTTCTCGACATTTTTCACGAAACTCGGTCGGATTGTGGCGAATCGTGATTGAGTGCATATCTACCACGCAAAAAAGACAACTGTAATCTTGTTGCAAAGCAACCCAATTTTTTACCGCACCTATATAGTTTCCCAAAGACGGCACGCCTGTTGCTTGCATACCGCTAAATATTATCGGTTTCAAAATAATTCCTCCTAAAACCGTGGATGCTATCCACATTCGCAAGAAAGCACCTGCTTGTTTTTTAATTTAATATTTTTATTATAATATATTTGCTAAAGATTTTCAATAGATTTTTTACAAAATTCGCAACAATTTAGTCAACTACATATTGCAACAATTTTCCAGATAAATCGGTTGGAGCGTACGCAACAATTTTTGTGCCGTTTTCCTCGAAGGATTCGGCTGTTATTTCGCAACGTTGATGTATTAAGTTGACAATATCGCCTTTATTATACGGCACAAGAAACACCGCTTTTTTGCGTACCGATTTTATCACATTTTCGCAAATAGTGGTTAATTTTGCCAAATTATCGCCATTTTTGGCAGATATTGCTAAACTTGTTTCTCGTTCGCCAGGAATCAGCGTATCTTGTGCGGCGCAATCGACTTTGTTAAAAACCGTTACAATCGGCTTGTCGAAACATTTCAAATCCTTTAACGTGCTATTGACAACCTGTATTTGGCTGTGATAATTTGGATTAGACAAATCCACAACGTGCAGTAAAATTGTGGCATATTGCAATTCTTCCAAAGTTGCGCGAAACGCTTGAATAAGATTATGCGGCAGCTTGTCAATAAACCCAACTGTATCGGAAAGCAGGGCATTTGTACCGTTGGGCAATTCCAACTTGCGAATAGTTGTATCTAAAGTGGCGAAAAGTTTGTTTTCCGCCAAAACATCAGCATTTGTGAGAGCGTTCATTAAAGTGGATTTTCCTGCGTTTGTGTAGCCAACCAACGCAATTACAGGGATTTCGTTTTTCAGACGTTTTGCTCGCAAAATTGACCTATTGACAGCAATTTCTTTTAACTCGGAAGTCAGTTGCGTTAAGCGGCGTTGAATATGACGGCGATCGGTTTCCAATTTTTTTTCGCCAGGTCCGCGCGTGCCGATTCCGCCGCCTTGCCGAGAAAGTTGCAAGCCAAGCCCAGTAAGCCGCGACATTCGGTAGCGAAGTTGCGCAAGTTCAACCTGCATTTTTCCCTCGGCAGAAATGGCTCGGTTTGCGAAAATATCCAAAATAATCATTGTTCTATCCAAAATTTTTAGGTTTAGCACTTTGAACAAATTTTTTATTTGCGTAGAAGAAAGTTCGTCATCGCAGAGGATTCCCGTTGCACCAGCAAAATCGGCGTAAGTTTTCAACTCTTGCAATTTTCCTGTACCAAAATAATGCGTTGGATGCACTCTTTCGAGGTTTTGTGTCATGTAACCGACAACATCCGCACCAGAAGTTTCCGCCAACATAGCCAATTCTTCCAATTCTTCTTCATCGTTGCCGTCAACAAAAACTTTTATCAATATTAAACGTTCGTTATTTTCTTCATTCATAAAATTTCCTTTCAAAACCTTGGGCGCCCGCCTGCCGGCGGACAGGCTGCCCAAACCCGCAAGGACGCGCGCGCCCTTGACCCGCATTTTAATTTTTAAGAAGAGTTAAAAGTTCGCCCAAATTTTCGAAAACATATGTAGGATTATGCGGACTTGTTTTCATATCGTTGCGAGTGCTTTCTCCGCTTAAAACTAGGGCTGTATCTATGTTGGCGGCGATTCCGCAGGCAATATCGGTAAAAAGACGGTCGCCGATTATTAGGGTTTCCGCTTTGGTTGCTTTTGCCTTTTGCAGAGCCATTTCGGCGATGGTTGGCATTGGTTTTCCTATAAAAATAGGCTCTTTTTTGGTGGCATTTTTTAGCATTTGAGCAACCGAGCCACAATCGGGAACATAGCCGTATTCTGTGGGACAAGTTGGATCGGGATTTGAGCCAATATAGCCAATATCTCGGTTTAGAAGAATGCACATATTTTCCAACTTTTGGAAAGTTAATTCTGTATCAAATCCCATAACTAAAGCAACGGGCGTTGTCAAACTGTCGGTAATATTTACGCCCAAATCGGCTAATTCTTCTCTAAATGCCGCTGTTCCCGAAACATAAACGGGTTGCTTTTCGTAATGCTGTAATATGTAGCTTGCGGTTGCGTGCGTTGATGTTACAAGGTTTTCAGCCGTTGCAGGAATATCCATTGCGTTTAGTTTTTGCAAATATTGCCGCGAATTTTTGGAAGAGTTATTTGTCAAAAAAATGTAACTTGCTCCCATTTTGGTGATGTAATCCAAAAAAGCCAACGAAAAGTCAAAAAGGCGGTTTCCTAGATAAATTGTGCCGTCCATGTCTAGCAAAAATAATTTTTTATTTTTTATAGCAACCATAATTTTACACCTCATTTATTTTTAAGCCGGTGAACTCTCCCACCAACTAAAGCTGGTGGGCTTCCAACGTGCCAAAATGGGTATTAAGCCTATTTTGGCACATATTCTCTTTAGGAGAATGGAGTTCCTTTCCACCATACAGAAATAACTCAGAGTGCTAGTCTGCTAAGCAGCTAACTCCGCATTAAGCCTAATTAACGTGGATAAGGTGCGTGTAGTTCCCGTACCAAAACGAAAAACTTTTGTTTCATTTGGCAACCTCGCCATCACTGGGTCGGATTTAAGGATTTCTCTTATAAAATATCGTGAACCTATGTTGTAGCTTGCGTTAAGGTCGCAATTATATATTTTTTTGTTTGCGAACACACAAATAGAATAGTTGCACTTTTTAACGCCATCTATTTTGTACCCTGCCCGTCTAGCAGACGGGTCGCCACGTTCTACTCTGCCACTGCCGTCATAAGCAAGTCTACTGGTATTCCAAGCATTTACTCGGCTTATTCTCATGCCGAGTTTGTGGGCTTTGTGTTCCACCAATTTTTGTATCTCTCTTTTTCGCCAAAGGTGCAAACGTTGCTTTTCAGAGCCTTTTTTCTTGCCTTTCATATCCAAATACTCGAAGACGATTGTGTCGGCTTTGTGTAACGTGGCGAAATCTATTATATTTTTGGCGGTTTTTCGGCTTATGTCGGTGTTTATGTCGTTTACGTGTTGCCATTTTATTGGCGTTTTTCTGTTGCCGTTTTGTTGGGCTTTTTTCTGCCTATTTAATGCTTTTTGCAAGTGGTCTTTTTCTGTTGCCAGGTTTATAAATTTCCTTGCAACGACAGTTCCATCGCTCTGCATTATCGAACAGACAGCGTTATTGTTAAGCCCTAAATCAACGGCACAGATGATTTTTTGATTTGTTGGTACAGCGACGAGTTTTATGTTTTCCTCGAATGGGAACGTCAAAAACCACACTTTTCCCTGTTTTTTTAGGGTTGGTACAAGTTCTCGGGATAGAGTACAATTTTTGTCGATATACTTTACATCTTGCTCACGTAGGTCAATATTTAGCCAAATCCAGTCATTTTTGTGAAAAATTTTGATTTTACAGGTGTTGGTGCTTGTGCGAATGTAACAATTATTTTTGTATAACGTTGGCATTATGTTTCTAATGGTCGTTAATGTCGGCTTTTTGCCATTTTTATCACTATTTTCCCAATTTGTCAGGTTGCTTGTATATGACGAGTACGCTCCTATCGCTTGCTGAATTGCGGCTCTTCGTAAGTAGGACGGCATTTTGTGAAAATTCATGCTAAAATCATACTTTACGTTGGAGTTTCTGATTGTTTTGATTGTCAATTTTTCTACGTAGTTATTGCGTTTTTTTGCGGTTAGCCCTTGGATTTCTTGCCAATGTTTATCACAAACATCAATAAAAAAGGCAACTGCACGTCTATAAATGTCTACCATGCCACTGAAAATATTGTTGTAATGCTTTATTTTTACTTTGTATGACGAAACTATTTTCATGCGTTGCCCTCGTTTCTATTGAACTAATTTATTTTAGTATATTTACGATTTATTGTCAAGATATACTCTGAAATTTTAGTCTCTCGCAAAGTTCCGCCTTGACCCGTAATCTAAAGATTATGGGATTGCGGCTAATATTCTTTCAATAGGATTATAATGTAATTTTGAGAATAGGTCAACAAAACTTTTTACTAAAAAATTATTGCGTAAATTTTCGATTTGTGCTATTATCTATCTAAAGTTATAAAGTCAAAATAATTTTTGACTAGTTATTGCAAGAGCGAGCAAGTTTGCTCTTAAATTTTGGGAGGATTCCAATGGCAAACAAAAAAATAGCAATTTTAACAGGCGGCGGCGATGCACCCGGCCTAAATGCAGTAATATACGCCATAGTGCGTGCTTGTAGACCAAAATACGATCTTATCGGTTATCGATTTGGCTACAGAGGTTTGTATAACAACGATTTTGTTCCGCTTACACGGGACACAACGCGCGGTATTTTGCACCGTGGCGGAACTATGCTCTTTAGTTCCAATAAAGACAATCTTTTTGACTATACTATAGAAGAAAATGGCGTAAAAGTTAAAAAAGATGTTTCGGATGTGGCGATTGCCAACATGGAAAAAGAGGGCGTTGGTACGCTTGTTGTGCTTGGCGGCGACGGAACTTTAACCAGTGCGCGCGATTTTGCCCGCAAAGGATTTAATGTTATCGGTGTTCCAAAAACCATCGACAACGATTTAGCATCTACCGAGGCAACTTTTGGCTTTGATACCGCTGTAAACATTGTAACGGAAAATTTAGGTCGTTTACATACCACAGCAGAAAGCCATCACAGAATTATGATAGCCGAAGTTATGGGACGTTCCTCTGGTTGGATTGCTCTGTATTCGGGCATTGCTGGCAGTGCAGACGTTATTCTTATCCCAGAAATTCCATATACTTTGGAAAAAGTTGTCGAAAAAATTAAATCTCGCCAATCGACAGGCAAAAACTTTACCGTAATCGTTGTTACCGAAGGAGCCGCAGAAAAAGGCGGTCAAGCAGTAGTTGGTCGCATTGTTGAAGATAGCCCAGATGCTATACGGTTTGGCGGAATCGCCGCAAAATTAGCCAACGACATCGAAAAGCACGTTGACAACGAAGTTAGACACTGTACTTTTGGACACATTCAACGCGGCGGCGAAACTTCTCCTGCCGACAGATTGCTTTCTGCACGGTACGGCGTAAAAGCTGCCGATATGATTGAAAAAGGTCAGTTTGGCAACATGGTTTGTCTGCGAAACGGCAAAATGGATTTTGAAAGCCTAGAAGTTGTTTTGGGTAGCTCTGCAACTGGTAGCACCGCAATGGGATTAAGCAAACGAGTTAGCCTAGATCACGAACTAGTGCAAGTTGCCAGAAGTTTAGGAATATCTTTGGGCGACTAATATTTTTTGGTGATTACCGTACGGGCGGATAATATCCGCCCCTACATTTTTAATAACCAAATAAATAAAAAAATGCGGGTCAAGGGGCGCCGCTCCTTGCGGGGTTTGGGGCAGCGCCCCAAGGTTTTAAGCCCCAAGGTTTTGAAGTGCAAAGGAGGTTGATTTTGTGTTAAAGTTTATGGTAAATTCCCTTTCGTGGTTGTTGGGGATTTGTTTTAGTGCATTGCTTTTTGTTATTGTTGGACGAATGGTTTATATTTATACTTTGCAAGGTTTGGAGTTTGGCGAAGATTTGGCGGATCGTATTACTCGAGAGCGGTACGATTATGATGTTGAGTTTGTGCTGGACGATGTTACTTCTATGGAAGAAGTTGCGCAAATGTTGGAAGATTTGGGCATAATAGAAAGTCAATGGCTGTTTCGTGCCGAAATGATGTTAATGGGCAGAAACGAAGATTACGAGCCTGGTAATTTTGTTCTTAATCAAAGTTTAAGCACGCCGCAAATACACGCAAGGTTGCGAGCAGGTCCAGTTGTAATTGCCGAGGAAAATCGCATTACAATTCCCGAGGGTTTTACACAAGAAAGCATTGCTGTCTATTTGGAAAACAGGGAATTTTTTACAGCGGAAGAATTTATCGAAGTAGCAAATACGCACGATTTTGGCTTTAACTTTTTGAACGATATTGCAATTCGCCCAAGTCGATTAGAGGGCTATTTGTTCCCAGATACTTATTTTATCTCGGCAAACCCAACTCCTGTAGAAGTTATTACCAATATGTTAAGCCAGTTTAACGAAGTTTTTACCTTTGAATATAGGCAACGTGCCGCCGATATGGGCATGACAATAGATGAAATTGTTATAATGGCATCGATTATCGAGCGCGAAGTTCGTGTTGCCGAGGAGCGACCAATGGTTGCTAGGGTAATTCTAAACAGGCTTGCGGCAGGAATGCCTTTGCAAATTGATGCAACTGTTGCGTATGCGCGCGGAATCCACTTGGATAGGGTTATGTACTCCGATTTGGAATATGATTCGCCATTTAATACGTACAGAGTTACAGGTTTACCATGGGGACCAATTTCTAATCCAGGAGCGGCTTCGATTCATGCGGCGTTGTTCCCTGCGACTGGCGATTGGCTGTATTATGTGCTAATAAACGCCGATACAGGCGAACATTTCTTCACAAGCGATTACAACGAGTTTTTGCGTATGCGCGATTTGTATATGCCGCGTCCTTGGGAAGATTAAAAGGAGAATCTCAATGAAAGCAACGTTTACATTAGACACAACAAACAGCCGTTTCATTTTCGAGGCAGAAGATTTTAGGTTGCAATTTGCAGTCGCACCTTTTGTACAAAAGCTAAACAAAGTTTTTCATTGGAACGCTGGAGAAATCGGCTATATTTTCAATGACGATATTGAAGAGTACGAAGATTTGAACGAACTGCTTAAACAACTGCAAATGTCTTGGGATTTTTCAAAATATGAATTGGATGTGGAATAATGGATTGGGAATCGGATTTGGTCAAACGTTCTTGTTTGGTGCTAAAAGATTTAGCGTTTGAAACATTTTTTAATGAAGAAATCGGAAAAGATTGCGTACTTGTAACTAATTGCTTAAACATGACTCAAAAGGCTTTATACGTGAAAGACAGAGACACGCTTTTTCAAAAGTTGTCCACTTTTGAGGTTGGCAAAAGCACTAGCGATTTGGATCGTCTTATTAAAAATAATGCCTACTATTTAGTTGAAAGGATTGAATGAACTGCTGAAACAATTACAAATGTCTTGGGATTTTTCAAAATATGAATTGGATGTGGAATAATGGATTGGGAATCGGATTTGGTCAAACGTTCTTTTTTGGTGCTAGATTCATTGGCTTGTGAAATATTCTTCAGTGAAGAAATAGGCAGAGTAGCAATACTTATCACTGACTGTTTAGATACATCGCAAAAGGCTTTATACGTAAAAAATACAAACAGCTTCTTCCAAAAATTGTCAACTTTTAAGTCAATAACTAGACAATCAGATTTAGCAATTTTAGTACACAATAACTCTAGGTTGTTTTCAGAAAAAATTGCTGTAATATGAAAATATCGATGTTTGGTAGGTACTATTTATATTTTGTTCCTGTTGATGGAGAAGAAGCCGCTCATTATCATGTGAACGCACCAAAACCCGTTAGAGTGGGTTCAGCTAAAATTTGGATATACGCAGACGGTAAAACAGAGATAGCTAAACGAGGAAATATCCCAGACAAAGATTTGAAAGAAATATGCTTGCATATACAAGATAACTATCTATTCTATTTGCGAAAATGGGAAGAATTTTTTGGTAATTTGCATATATACGGAGAATCCGAAAAGGAATTTACAATCGTTGAAGATAAATCAACGGGCAATGCAATTTTGAAAGAAAAAACGTACTTACCAAAAGAATTAGACAGAGTTGAACTTTTCAAGCAAAAATATAATATTAGTAATCTTTCTTCTGCATTGGAAAAAAGTATACGAACTTTACCCGATAACGTTTGGGTTGAACAAGAGCCTATTTATGCTGAAATTGCGAAACGACAATCTTAAAATGATTTGCCAAAAACAAATTGACAATATTGTCAATTTGTTTTTTTTCAATCAAAATAACAGACGGGTTCGCCCATTTTCCCAAAAATTATACAACTTAATAATTTTTGGATTTGCCAATTTTTATATCAAATTTTTCTTGAACAAAAAAAAATAATATGGTATAATATTGTAAAATTGTGAAAATAGACTTGTTCTAAATCCCAACTAAAATTAAAAATATTTGGTTTTGGATATGCGTATCTAAATTAAAAAACCAAATTTTAGAACTTGTCTAGCAAGGAGGCAATTATGGCACTAAAAGCAGCAAAAAAGAAAGCAACAAAAGAAGATATTGCTATGTCATCAAAGGAAGAAGCATTGTCAAGTGCATTATCGCAAATTGAGAAAGCACACGGCAAAGGCGCAGTAATAAAAATGGGCGAAATGGCAAATATGGATATTCCCGTAGTTACCACAGGAATAATCAGCATAGATGCCGCTTTGGGCGTTGGCGGAATGCCGCGCGGTCGTATTGTCGAAATTTATGGTCCAGAATCCTCTGGTAAAACAACGCTTGCATTGCACGTTGTCGCAGAAGTGCAAAAACTCGGTGGCGTTGCAAGTTACGTTGACGCAGAACACGCGCTCGATCCCAGTTATGCAAAAAAATTGGGCGTAAATATCGACGAATTGTACATCTCGCAGCCAGATAACGGCGAACAAGCCCTCGAAATATGCGAATCGCTTGTTAGGTCGTTTGCAATCGATATTGTTGTAGTCGATTCGGTTGCGGCTCTTGTGCCGAAAGCTGAAATTGAGGGCGAAATGGGACAAAGCCACGTTGGCGTGCAAGCTCGCTTAATGTCGCAAGCATTACGCAAATTGGCTGGCGTTGCGGCTCGCTCGCAATGTATCGTAATTTTTATCAACCAGTTGCGCGACAAAATCGGCGTTATGTACGGCAGCCCAGAAACCACAACTGGCGGACGTGCCTTAAAATTTTATTCGTCCGTTCGCATTGACATCCGCCGTGCCGAAGCTATTAAAACTGGCGATATTTTAATTGGCAACCGAACAAAAATTAAAATTACCAAAAATAAAGTTGCTCCGCCGTTTAAGGCTTGCGAAGTAGATGTTATGTACGGCGAAGGAATCTCCAAATTTGGCGATATGTTGGATATTGGTGCATCGTTGGATATTGTCCAAAAAAGTGGCTCGTGGTTTTCGTACGGCGATACTCGCTTAGGACAAGGTCGCGAAAATGCCAAAAATTACATCAAAGAAAACCCAACAATAGCCCACGAAATTGAAAACGCCGCACGAAAACATTACGGCATGAAAGAACTTGAAGAACTAGCAAACGCCGAAAACTTTACGCCAGTTGATCCCAGTTTAGCCGATCAGTTTGACGAAAAAGGCGAAAATGACGCAACTTTAGATATGATAGATGACGATTTATTAACAGATGATACTCTTGTTTAGGAGGATTTATTTTGCTAAATAAAAATTATTATGCTTTTGGCGATATTAAAATATTCACGTGTAACGCCAATCCGCCACTGGGCGAAGCTATAGCATCTTATTTAGATAGCCCATTGGGCGATTCCACTGTTGTGCGGTTTGCTGACGGCGAAACGTACGTACGTTTTGACGAAACCGTTCGCGGTTTGGATGTTTTCATTATTCAACCAACCTCGTATCCCGTAAACGATAATTTAATGGAACTGCTGATTATGACGGACGCATTGCGGCGTGCCTCGGCTGGTCGCATAACGGCGGTTATTCCCTATTTTGGCTATGCTCGCCAAGATAGAAAAGACCGCTCTCATGCGCCGATAACTGCAAAGTTGGTTGCTAATCTTATTACTTCCGCTGGTGCTGATAGAGTGCTTGCAATGGATTTACACGCTCCGCAAATTCAAGGCTTTTTTGATATTCCTGTTGACCATTTGCGCGGAATTAACATTTTTGTGGAATATTTTCGTAAACATCTTTCGCAGTTGGGCGAATTTATGGCGGTTTCTCCTGATATGGGATCGGTTGGCAGAGTGCGAAATTTTGCCGAACAAATCGATTTACCGCTGGCAATAGTCGACAAACGCCGTCCTCGCCCCGATGTATCCGAGATAACCAATATTATCGGCGGCGAAGATATAAAGGGCAAAAATGTTGTTATGCTAGACGACATTATTGCAACGGGCGGATCGCTGATAAACGCCGCAACGGCAGTCAAAAACTTGGGAGCAAAAGCAGTTTTCGCTTGCGTAACGCATCCTGTATTATCGGAAAATGCCAAAGAAAAAATCGAAGACTCGGCAATCGACAAGCTGCTAGTTTTAGATACTATCAACGTTCCAATTTATAAACGTCCCCAAAATATGGAAATTTTATCAGTAGCAGAATATTTCGCCGCCGCAATAGAGTGCATTCACAAAGGCACGCCGATTTCCGATTTGTTTAATCAAGGGCTACTTTAATGTTTTTTCGTAAACCGCCCGAAGAATGCACCACAATAATTGCAGGATTAGGCAATCCCGAAGAACGCTACAAAGGCACTCGCCACAACGTCGGCTTCGAAACAATCGACAAATTAGCATACGATTACAACATAAAAGTCAACAAGGCAAAACATAAAGGTTTACTGGGATTCGGCGAAATATCCAACAAAAAAATTGCCTTGCTAAAGCCTTTAACCTACATGAATAGTAGCGGCGAGTGCATAAAAGCCGTCTTAAATTTTTACAAAACAGCCAACTTAATTGTAATTTGCGATGAAGTCAATTTGCCGCTAGGAAATATCCGAGTGCGCGAACGTGGCAGCGCAGGCGGTCAAAATGGAATGAAAAATATTATAAATCTGCTAGGCACAGAAGAATTTACCAGAATACGAATCGGAGTAGGTCCAAAGCCCGAACGTTGGGATTTAGTTGACTTTGTGCTTGCTCGCTTTAAGCCAGAAGAACACGCCGCAATGATAGATTCCATAACCAAAGCGGGCGATGCCGTAACTACAATAATATCTCAAAATGTAACCGCCGCAATGAACAAATTTAACAGCAATAAATGAGAGGCCTTTTATGATAAAATTCAAATGTATAAAAAATGGCGAATACGTTCTAGTAAACGAAGAAGAATACACCGAACTAGCAAATGCAGTGGATTCTGCACGCAACCACCGCGAATATATGGAAATGTTACGAGATTCCGTTAAGCTACAAAACAGTGAAAATAATACGTTGACAGCATCCTAATACGATGCTGTTTTTTTGCTTTTTGTGGAAAGTGTGTTATAATGGTTTTGGAGGTGGTTTTATGTCCGATAAACCCATTTTAGCAATAGTAGGTCGACCAAACGTTGGCAAATCAACGCTATTCAACAAAATAATAGGCAACCGTTTAGCGATTGTCGAGGACAGCCCAGGAATCACGCGCGACCGACTTTACGCCGATGCCGAGTGGTTGAATCGCAATTTTACCGTAATAGATACTGGCGGGCTAGATCCCGAAAATGAGCATTTTATTGCAAAGCAGGTGTTTCGCCAAGCCGAAACCGCAATGGACACTTCCGACGTAATTTTGTTTGTGGTGGACGGACGCGCTGGAATTTTGGAAGCCGATCGCACCGTTGCGAATATGCTCCGAAAGGTGCAAAAAAAGGTTTTGCTGGTTGTCAACAAAATTGACGCTCCTGCGAAACAGGAAAACGATATTTACGAATTTTACGAACTGGGATTAGGAAATCCTATTCCAATTTCGGCTGGACAGGCTTTAGGTTTGGGCGATTTGCTTGACGAAGTTGCGGCACTTTTTCCAGCCAGCACAGCCGAGCAAATCGAAGAAGATATTATAAAAGTGGCAATCGTTGGCAAGCCAAACGTGGGCAAATCTTCCTTAATAAACCGCATTTTGGGCGAAGAACGTGTTATCGTCAGCGATATTCCTGGCACAACGCGCGATGCAATCGATACGCCGTTCGAACACGATGGGCAAAAATATATTTTCATAGATACCGCAGGTTTACGTCGAAAAAGCAAAATTAAAGAGAACATCGAGCGGTATTCTATCGTGCGCGCCGTTTCTGCCGTGGAACGTGCCGACGTTTGCATTTTGCTAATCGATGCCGAGGAAAAAGTTACCGAACAAGATACAAAAATTGCAGGAATAGCTCACGAACGTGGAAAAGCCGCCATTATCGCCGTAAATAAATGGGATATAATCGAAAAAGATACGCACACAATGAAAAAATTTTCCGACAAAATTAGCAACGATTTGGCTTATATGCCGTATGCTCCAAAGCTGTTTATATCGGCGTTGACAGGACAGCGTGTGCAAAAATTGTTTGACCTAATTTTCGCAGTCTACCAAAATAATTCCATGAGAATTAGCACAGGCTTGCTAAATGACGTTATTATCGAGGCAACCGCAATCCACCAACCGCCGTCCGACAAGGGAAAACCTCTTCGCATTTATTACGCAACGCAGGTTTCCGTCAAACCGCCGACGTTTATCCTGTTTGTCAACGATAAAAATCTTATGCACTTTTCCTATAAAAGATTTTTGGAAAATCGGCTGCGTGATGCGTTCGGATTTGTGGGAACGCCAATCCATTTTATTATTCGTGAACGAGAAAGGGACAGATAAATGTACACTCTGCTAAAAACTGAAGGACGTGCAAAACGTGGCATTTTTGCCACTCCGCACGGAGAAATTCAAACCCCCGTTTTTATGAACGTGGCAACCACAGGCGCAATCAAAGGCGCGTTGTCTTCGCTTGATTTGCAAGATGTCAACTGCCAAGTTGCACTTGCGAATACATATCATTTGCATTTGCGACCAGGCGATGGACTTGTCCACCAAAAAGGCGGCTTGAAAGCCTTTATGCGTTGGAACAAACCGCTGTTGACCGATTCTGGCGGATTTCAAGTGTTTTCGCTTGCGGCGCTTCGCAATATTAAAGAAGAGGGCGTTTATTTTTCGTCGCATATTGACGGGCGAAAAATTTTTATGGGCCCAGAGGAAAGCATGGAAATCCAGTCAAATTTGGCTTCGACAATAGCAATGGCGTTTGACGAATGTGCGCCGTATCCGTCCGAACGTGATTATATGGAGGATTCTGTGAACCGCACAACTCGTTGGCTTGTCCGCTGTAAAAAACGGTTGACCGAACTAAACGGCGAAGAATCCACCATAAATAAGCGGCAAATGTTATTTGGGATAAATCAAGGCGGAACATACGAAGATATTCGCATTGAGCACGCAAAGCAAATTTCCGATTTAGATTTGGACGGCTACGCAATCGGCGGATTAGCTGTTGGCGAAACTCACGCAGAAATGTACCGCATTTTAGAGGAAGTTATGCCATATTTGCCGCAAGCAAAGCCAACCTATTTAATGGGAGTTGGCACTCCAGAGAACATTTTGGAAAGCGTAGAACGTGGCGTAGATTTTTTTGATTGCGTTATGCCAGCCCGCAACGGTCGCCACGGGCACATTTACACAAGCAGCGGAAAAATCAATATTCTCAATGCAAAATACGAAAAGGACGATTCCCCGTTGGATGCAGATTGCACTTGTAGCACTTGCCAAAATTTTTCGCGAGCGTATGTTCGCCATTTATTCAAGGCAAAAGAAATGTTGTCAATGCGATTGGCGGTAATTCACAATTTGCAATTTTACAACAATTTAATGGTAGAAATCCGCAACGCACTTGACAACGATAATTTTTCAAAATTTAAGGCAGAAAAACTTGCAATGTGGTCTCAAAATAAGTTATAATAAAAATATATCAATTAAAACTTGAAAAATCCTGTTAAAATGTTACGGGGTCAAGGGGAGAATCCCCTTGCGGGGATTGGGGCAGCGCCCCAAGGTTTTAGTACAATAGGAGGGAAATAATTTTGCAAAATATAATTTTATTGGACGGAGATTTAAGTCCAATTTTGGGCGGCGGTACACCACCAGCCACCGAGCAAACCGCCGCAACAGGACAAGCCGCTCCTGCCGCACAAGTAGAGCCGAATCCGTTCGGCACAGTTTGGATGATTGCAATTTGGGGGCTTGTTATTTTAGGAATGTACTTTCTAATGATACGTCCGCAACGTAAACGAGAAAAGCAAACGCGCGAAATGCAAGCTAACTTAAAAGTGGGCGATAACGTGTTGACAAACGGCGGTATGTACGGTCGCATCGCCGATGTTGGTCAAGATTGCTTTGTCGTGGAATTTGGCACAAACCGTGGAGTTCGCATTCCTATACGCAAAACGGACGTTTTGGGCATTCAATCGCCAAAATTAACGCCAACTCCACCAACCGAAATTGAAAAAACTTGACAAAAAAATAAAAAACAACTACAATATTATTGTGGTTGATTTTGCGGTTGTGGCGGAACTGGTAGACGCGTAAGATTCAGGTTCTTATGTCCATTTGGATGTGCAGGTTCAAGTCCTGTCAACCGCAGATTTGCATGAAAAGAAGGTAAAATTATGGGAAGCACAATTTTAGGAAACCAAATTTTTACAAGTGTAAAATATATCGGTCATTTTAACTACTTTAATTATTTTGAAATGTCAGTAACAGGGCGGCATAGCGATATATTAACGAATTTATTGGGAGAATTATACGTAGCAGGTTACAAAAAATCGTCTCATTTTTTCAAAGAGGATAGAGATTTAGTTTACACAGGCAACTTGAAAGACGATACCGCCGAACTAATCGACATATCTAAACTAACTGATGTAGATTATTTTAAGAAGAAATCTATCACTTCATTAAAATATGTTCAACCAGATTTTATCTTGTTCAAAAAAAATGAATACATCGAAAATAAAAAAAGAACAAGAACAGCTGGTCGTCCAGATTTAGTGGTCGAAGTTTGGTCAGATGACAACACCAAGCAACATCGAAAGGAAAAACAAAACCTATACGCAAGTTCTCCAGTAACGGAATTTTGGCAAATAGAACAAGATAGCAACATCGTAAAACGCAGCCTTGGCAAAACGCAAC
>WRKG01000256.1 GCA_009778185.1 Bacillota bacterium | reverse complement strand
CATAAAACCGTGGGCGCCCGCCTGCCGGCGGGCAGGCTGCCCACACCCGCAAGGAGCGCGCCACTTGACCCGCTATTTTTTTAATGTTTAAGGGTTGATAATGTCGGTTGGCAGGTAAAAAATTATGGGATAAAAATGGCTAAAACGTAGGGGCGACCGTCCTTGGTCGCCCGTTCTTTGCAAAATTTCAAAAAACGCCGCAAAAATTTAACAAGCAAAAGAGGAGAGAACTAATTCTCTCCTCTTCCAAAGTTAGACAATGGAAAACCACAACAAAACCATTATAATACGGCAAATTTAATTTGTCAATACTTTTGAAAAATTTTTTTATTTTTGCTTTTTGTCTTTTTATCTTTTTATCTTTTTATAAATACTAAAAAAGGGGTTGATTTTATTTCTGTTATATCGGTTACAAATTTATCTTTTCAATATGGCTCTAAAAATGTGTTAAATGACGTTAATTTTTGCGTTGACACTGGCGAATTTGTTTGTATAGCTGGCGTAAACGGCTCTGGCAAAAGTACGTTGCTAAAAATTTTGCTAAAGTTGCTAAAACCTTCCGCTGGGCAAATAGCAATAAACACCGACAATATCGCATATTTAGCACAACGAGCAACTATGTTTAATCCAAATTTTCCTGCAACGGCTGCCGAAATAGTTGGCTTGGGAATTTTAGGCAAAGAAAGCTACAAACTTCGCAAACAGCGGATAAACAAAGCGTTATCCCAAATGGATATGCTAAACTTTCGCAACAAGCCAATCGGCAATTTGTCAGGTGGACAACAACAGCGAGTTCTTCTAGCAAAGGCGTTGGTGCGTAATCCGCAACTGATAATCCTAGATGAGCCAACCGTCGGAATCGACACAACTGCCGCAACTCAAATTTGTTGTCTTTTGGGCGATTTGAACAAAAACGAAAACGCAACTTTGTTAATGGTTACTCACGATATTCCCTTGATTTTGCACCATGCCGACCGCATTTTGCAGCTGAATCCCGACGGCAAAATATCCGCAAAATCCCCAAAAGATTTCTACCAAGAAATAAGCCAACAAAAACACGCAAAACATCACTGATTACAACGTTTATCTTTAGAAAGGTAGTTGCTATGTTAGAAATATTAAGTTTTGATTTTATGAGAAGAGCGTTATTAGTGGCGTTGTGCATATCTGTTATGACTCCGATGATTGGGCAGGTTATCGTTTTGCGGCGAATGTCAACTGTCGGAGATGCTTTGTCGCATACTGGATTAGCTGGCGTTGCTATCGGTTTGGCAGTTGGAGTTAATCCTGTTGTGGGCGCTTTTGTGGTTGCCGTTTTTGCTGGCTTTGCTTTGGAAATAATTCGCCGAAATTTTTCGCAATACGCCGAGTTATCCGTTAGCATAATGTTGTCGCTGGGAGTTGGCTTGGCTGCGGTGTTTTCTAGTTTCGTTTCGGGCGCTGGCTTTTACAGCTTTCTGTTTGGGAGCATTGTCGCTATTAGCAACGGCGAACTTATTACGATAATTGCACTTACTGGGCTAGTTTTGGCGGTTTCGTTCGTTTTGTATCGTCCGCTGTTGCACATTGCTTTTGACGAAGAAAGCGCCATTACCGCAGGAATCCCAGTAAAATCAATAAATTTAGTATTTACCATGCTTACAGCTGTTGTTGTCGCTGTTTCCGCACGAACCGTTGGCGCGTTGATTGTTTCGTCCCTTATGGTGATTCCTGTTGCTTGTGCAATGCAAATATCGCAGGGTTATAAGCAAAATTTAATTTTAGCAATACTTTTTGCAATCTTGTTCACAATGGTTGGTCTTGTGCTGTCGTTTTATTTTGATTTGCGGCCAGGCGGCGCGATTGTGCTTACTGGGATTTTTGTGCTAATAATTTTGATAATCATAAAAAATAGAAAGTGATTAAAATGGAAAAAATTGCAACTTACTCACAAATGAGATATTTATTAGAAAAGTATCAGCACACGCCTGTCAAAAATTTTGGTCAAAATTTCTTGGTGGATTCTCATGTGCTAGATAAAATTATCAAACACGCCGACATAAATGTCAACGATTTTGTTTTGGAAATTGGCGCAGGTTTTGGCGGTTTAACACAGGCTTTATTGGAAAATACGCCAAATGTAATTGCCGTCGAGTTTGACAAACGGCTCGCCGCCGCATTACGAGAACTTTTGCCAACCGCCCAAATTGTCAATAGTGATATTTTGGATTACGAAATTCCTAGCAATATAAATAAAGTTGTGGCAAATTTGCCATATTATTTGACAACGCCAATTATTATGCAGTTACTGGAAAATCACGCTTTCGAGTCAATTACTGTAATGGTTCAAAAAGAAGTTGCACAGCGAATGGTTGCCAAAAAAAACGCCAAAAAAAACACGAAGAATGATAAATCGTACGGGGCGTTATCTTTGGCAATTCAATATTATGCAAATGCTGATATTGTTGCGTATGTTCCAACAAACTCATTTATACCGCGACCAACGGTTGGCTCTGCGGTTGTGCATTTGGATATTTTGCAAACTCCAAAAGTTACAGCGGACAAAACAGCATTATTTGCCAACATAAAAGCAGGCTTTTCGAAACGCCGCAAAACTCTAGTAAACGCATTATTTAGTGCAGAAATATACAATCTTTCCAAAGAAGAAATAACCAAAATTATTGCAAGTTGCCAATTTGACGAAAATATTCGTGGCGAAGACCTTTCGTTGGAAGATTGGTCAAATTTGACGGAGGTTATTTTGAAAACGGTTGACAAATGAAAATTTGGGTTGAAAAAATAAATTGGGGTTGTGTGCAAAATTTCCCTGCGAATTTCCCATACAATTTTTCATGCGAATTTTCCATATAAAGTTTATCTACAATTTTCCCATACAACATTGTCAACCGTAAAGGCGGATAATATCTGTCTGTGATAAATATCGGGCGGATATTATCCGCCCCTACGGCATTTTCATCCAAAAAACCCAATAAAAAAATGCGGGTCAAGGGCGCTGTTCTTTTGTCCACTGGACAAAATTCAGCCTTGCGGGTGAGCGCCCACGGTTTTGAATTGTGGGTTTTAACCTTGACTCGCATTAAGAAAAAAAATTAAAAAAAACTTGACAAGAGCAAAAATGCGTAATATAATGGTTATATTGCAGTTGTGGCGGAACTGGTATACGCGCTAGACTAAGGATCTAGTGGTCCTAGACCTTGCAGGTTCAAGTCCTGTCAACTGCATAGTCTGAATCTTATGTAGGTTCAGATTTTTTTATTTTAACATTTAATAATACAGCTTAAATCTAATCCTAAACTAACTAAAAGTGCTTGGTTTACACGTTCCATGGTCTGCTCATCAAGACGGCAAATTTTTTCGCGCAATCGTGCTTTGTCGATTGTTCGAATTTGCTCTAATAAGATGACCGAATCTCTGATTAAGGTAGAATGAATTTTGTCAATTTCAATGTGAGTTGGCAACTTCGCTTTGTTAATTTGGGAAGTTATCGAAACACAAATAACAGTGGGGCTGTATTTATTGCCTATATCGTTTTGAACTATCAATATTGGCCGTATTCCGCCCTGCTCGGAACCAATTACTGGTCGTAAATCTGCGTAAAAAATATCGCCTCGCCTAACGTACAATACGATTACTGCTACCCAAAACAAAAACAAATATTTTGGCAGCAGCCCACCTCCTTTTTATTGGCTTATAAATAAATGCGCGGAACTCGTTTACCAACGCCGCAAACCAGCTCGTAACCGATTGTATTTATTAAATTTGCTAGTTTTGTGGCGTTTAGATTAGGATCGCCAAAAATTACTACTGGCTCGCCTGGTTTTATTTGCTGTGCATTTGGGACATCTGTAACGTCAATCATGCACTGATCCATACATATTGCCCCAATAATTGGTGCATAATGTCCACGAACAAGCACCGATGCTTTGTTGGATAAAGTTCTGTGATAACCGTCGGCATAGCCGATTGGCAAAGTGGCAACTACCGTTTGACGGTCAGTTACAAAGGTGTGTCCATAGCTAATTCCAGAATTTGGCGGTAATGTTTTGGTCATGCTAATTCTTGTCATAAGCCGCATTGCTGGCAAAAGAGCCAGTTTATCGCAAACATCCGCCATATCGGCAGAAGGCGGCAATCCGTATAGCATAATTCCAATACGCACCATATCCAAAAACATTTGCGAAGATTTTGGTGAAAAGTTGTTTAGTACATTTTGTGCCAACATTCCCGAGTTGCCAACGTGTTTTGTTAGCTTGTTTGTGCCAATTTTGCGAGAAGTTAGCAAGTTGAGCATATATTGAAATTTTTCAAACTGTTCGTACATAAAAGTTGCATCGGCTAAATCGGAAGTAGCAAAATGTGTGTAAATTCCTGTAACATTAAGGTTGCTATCGTTAAAAATCCGACAAATGTCATCCGCGGCGGCAGAGGTTGGCAAAAATCCCAAGCGTCCCATGCCTGTGTCAATTTTAATATGTACTTCAGCTTGTTTTGCGTATTTTTGGGAAATATCAGCTAAATCTTCATAGCAATCCAACGAAAAAATTGTTTGGATAAGATTATGCTCTACAACATCTTTCAAAAGTGGTTTTGGCGTGTAGCTCATCACTAAAATTGGAGCAGTTATGCCGATATTTCGCAATTTTATGCCCTCTTCGCATAAGGCAACGCCGAAAATATCAACCCCATTTTTTAGTAACACTTGTGCAACTTCTCGTGCGCCGTGTCCGTAAGCATCCGCTTTTACAGCCGCCAATAATTTTGTATCTTTTGGTACGGCTTTTCTTATTGATTGCGTGTTTTTAGCGAGATTTTCAAGGTTTATCTCTGCCCACGCTCTAATATTATTGTCCATAAAAATATTATAACCAAAATTTGCAAACTTAACAAGCACTAAAAAAAATTAGTAATTTATAGTTTACAAAATGTGTACAAACGCCGATTTTGTGCTATAATGGAAGTACAAAATTTTTTTAGGGGGATTTTTTATGCGTAAGTTAATAATGGCAATTTTGTTGATTATTTTTGCACTTTCTGGCGGAATGATAATTTCCAACGTAGTCTTGGAGCATGAAATGGCGGCGACTTCTGTGCAGGCACGGCAAATTGTACAAGAAATGTTCTACGAAAGTGAAGAAACAGCCGATGTTATAAACTTTGACGAAATGCGAGCTGCCTTTGGCAACGCCGATATTTTGGCTCATTTGCTAATCGAAGGCACTACAATAGATTATCTTGTTGTGCAAGCACCGAACAACGATTTTTATTTGCATCACGATATTTGGCGAAACGCATCAAATGCTGGCTGGATTTTTTTCGATTATGATGTGGATTTATCTCAAACCGACCAAAATTGGGTAATTTATGGGCATAATATGCAGCGCGATCACAAATTTCACAGTCTGCGCCGTTTTGCCGATTACAACTTTTTGCAAGAGCATCCCATAATAACGCTAACAACCGAACAAGGCACTAGCTACTGGGAAATTTTTTCGTTTTATTCAACGAATATCTCGTTTGGTTACAATATTGTCAACTTTGAAAATACCGCCACAAAACAGCATTTTTTGGAAAGTTTTGTTGATTTATCTTGGCACAATACAAATGTAAACGTTACCGCCGCCGATAAAATTTTAACTTTGTCAACCTGCACAAATTTTGACCAGGACGACAGATATGTAATTCATGCACGGTTGAAAAACTGATTATTTTTGAGCAAGGAAGTGAAATTTTGAAAAAATCAAATAAAAAGCTAACTAGTTCGCAAATAGCACAGTTAGCAGGAGTATCACGCAGTACAGTAAGCCGAGTTATAAATAATTATTCGAATGTACCCGAGGCAACTTACAACCGTGTTATAAATATTATCAAAGAGAACAATTATTATCCGCATTTGTCAGGACAACTTTTGGCAGGAAAAAAATCTAAAACCATCGGCTTTTTTTGGGTAAAAGAAAAAAATTGCAACAGTATAGCAGAAGACCAGCTTTCTGGCTCGTATTTAGTGCAGGTTATCGAAGCCGCCGCCAGAGCAAACTATTTAATGCTAACGTGCATTGTTGAAAATTTAGTTGACAAAAAGAATGTCGATTACATAAGCAAAATATTTATGCAAGGCAGAATCGACGCTGGCATTTTTATTGGAGTAAACAATAACGAGCCGTTAATAAACGAACTTGTAACAAACGGGCATATTATCGGGGTTTTTGACTATTATAATCCAAAAAGTACGGTGTATAATTTAATTTCGGTAAATTATGAACAAGATGTTGGCAACAAGATAATAGAATATTTGTACAATTTGGGACATCGCAAAATTGCGTTAATACACGGAAATCCTAGCCGCTATAGTTCCGAAAATCGCAAGCAAAGTTTTTTGTCAACCCTGCAAAAGTATAATTTGCCAATAAAAAATGAATGGCAAGCCATCGGCGGAATTTACGAGCAAACAGGCTACGAAACCGCAAAAGAAATGTTCAGAAAATTAAAAAGCCAATCTAATATGCCAACCGCAATTTGTGCCACTAACGATGCTGTAGCTTTTGGCGTATACCAAGCCTTACAAGGACTGGACATTAAAATTCCGCAACAAATATCCGTAACAGGAATAGACGGACACAGCCACAACGTAACGCCAGCACTAACAACTTACGCATTCGATTATTACAAAGTTTTCAACTCGTTGATAACACGCACAATCGCCGCTATTGAAAACAAGTCGCAAAATTTAACCACTGAATTTATAAATGGTGGCTTGATTGTGAGGGATTCTTGTTGTTGCGTTGATTTATAAAATTGCGGATTTATAAAATTTCGGATTTATAAAAAACGGGCGGATAATATCCGCCCGTCTTTCAAAAAATCAGCAATGTACTAAAATATAAACAACATTTCAATATTTTGCAACCCAAAATTTCTTATACATAAATCCTAAAAATTGGCAAAACCGCAGGTTGATTTATAATTGCAATAATTGCAATGTTTTGTGGATATTTTGTTGGACGGGCTTGGTTGCAAAGTTCCGTTGGTCATTTTAGTGCCTATTTGAGCGGCTTGTTGCGTTACGGTATTGCAAAGTTGCTTAAATTCTTCTCGGTTGGCTACCGAGGATTTTTTGGAAAATTCGCCGTCTTTGTTGATTTCTACGGGGATTATGCTTGACCTTTTGTTGTCCGATTGTAACGTTTTGTCAAGCCCAAAAATATTGTGTAATTCTCCCAAAACTAATCCAGATAACTTAAATTCTTGCAGCAACTTCTCATCACGCTCTTCTTGGGACAATGCGGAATCTTCTTTTATTATGGGATCGTCTATGTTGAAATAAAATACTCCGCCAGGTTTTACTTTGCTGTTTTGCAAAAATGTGTTGAGATACAACATTAGCTGAAGTTGTCGCCCTGCCAAAACCTCGTTAAGCGAAAATTTGGCTTTTCCCGATTTGTAATCGATAATTTTTACGTACTCTCGTTCGGTTTCGGAGATTGCCAATGTGTCAACTCTATCTATGCGACCAGTTACGGACATTTTTTTTTGCGATTCCAGTAAAATATCCAACTGTTGCGATTTTTCTTCTATACTAGATATTTTGAACGTGCCACGGCGATATTGCTCGCACAACGCCCACAAAGATACCGTACAGATATTTTTTGCACTTTGCAAAATGTACATATTGCGTGCATTGCTGTGCAAAACGTGATTTTTACTGCCTCCGTATTCGTTTTTTTCGAGATGCAACTCTGCAAAAGTTTGCACTAGTTGCTCCAAATTTGTGCGGTTGGCTGTTTCCCAAGCATTATTTTGAGTTAAATGTGTTACAACTTGTGCGATTATATCGTGGTACATATTGCCCAAATCAGTGGGTTTTACCCTGTAAATTTCGCGCGGACGTGCCTGCAAATTGTATTGCATAAAATACGAGAAAGGACATCTCGAATAGGATTCAAGATGCGTTGCATTTGTTACAAAGGTTGACAAAGAATCCCCGTATAATATTTCGGCATATTTTTTGGATAAATCGTTGATTTGTGCCGAATTTTCAACGGTTTCGGTATTTTCAATATTTTCGGCATTTTCGGTTGTTTCAGATTCCTCTTGCAAATTTGTGAATATTTTTTTTAGGCGTAACAAAACGGTTGACGGGCGCAACTGTTTTCCGTCCAAACTTGTTCGGCTGTACGATAAAACAAGTTCGTCTTTGGGCTTGCACAAAATGCTGTGTAACGCCATCATGCTGTAGTTTGTCAAATGTGGAATATCTGGCGAAAGTTTTAAGTTGAAACTTCGCAAAATTTCCCGTTCGTCGTCCGTGATTAGCGTGTTTTGAATTTCTGGCATTGGCAGTTGACCGTCGTTTGCACCTAATATCCACAAAGCCTTTATTTCTGGATAATGCGAGCGTTTTGCATCGCCCAAAATAACCTGCTCTAAAGTTGGAGGAATCAACCCTAAATCTTCCGACTTAAAAACAGCATCCAAAATTTCGCTGAACATTTTTATTGTTACGGTTTCGTCTCCCAAAATTTCAACTAGCTTATCGAAAACTTCGGAAATGCACCGCCAAATTTGCTTGTGCCAAAGGGCTTGCTCTTGATCGCCGCCGTCCTCTTTTGCGGCGGATTCTAGCAATTTTGCTAATTTGCTGGGAACATCCAATTTATATAGCCAGTTGTATATCCGCAGAGAAATTTCTGTTACGGACATTTTTTTGTCAGGGCGCAATCCGTCAGAAAACGGGGCTAAAGTTTCGATAACTTTTTGTCGAGTTTCGTTAAGGTCGCGCCAACGATTTTTCCAGCGCCAACTTTTTATTCCGCGAGCAAGCACATAATTTTCTAGTATATCAATTTCGTCAATGGGAATGTCGGTAAATCCAGTTTTTAACAGGCGAAAAACGCTTTCATATTGCCAATCCCAAACGACAACATCGATTGCCGCGCGAATAAGTTCGGTTAGCGGATGCAACAAAATATTGGGCTTGTTATCCACAAACAAAGGGATTTCGTGCGTTTCAAAGATATTTTTCGCCAATTTTTCGTAACTGGACAAATCGCCGCAAGCTATTGCAATATCATTAAATTTGTAGCCCGCCGCAATTTTGGATTTTACCCATTTTGCCGCCAAAGTGAGTTCTGCCCATTTGTCTTGCGAAGGCACTATTTTAACGGCTTGCGGCGGTTCGCTGTAGTTTGCTTGAGATTTAGCAAAATGGTTGGTAATTGCCAAAAATTCCCAATTATTTTTGTGCCGTTGCGGAGAATCCAGTAAAATCGGCGTATTTACTGGGATATTTAATTCGGCGGCTTTGGTTTTTAGCAGATTAAAAGTTTGTTTTGTGGTATAAAAAAAATCGGATAATTTGGGCGGTTCGCCGTTTTGCGGAGGATTATCCATTGTTAAAGTTATGGTAACATTTTGGGAAATTTGCAACAATTTGCGAATAACGCTTATTTCTTGGGGAGTAAAAAATTTGAATCCGTCAATCCAAAAAATTGTGTTGTCAAGATAATCGGAAGTTTCGAGTGCGTCAACCAATAATTTTAGAGTTTCGTCTGCAACTAAAAATTTGCCCGCTATATTTTCTGTATATTTGCGAAAAATTACGGCTAAATCGGTCAATTTGGATGCCATATTTATGTTGCCGTCCGCAGCCGCGCGCGCCGCACGGGATTCTAAATCGCTGGGCAAAATTTCGTATTCGGCAAACTCTGTTACGGTTTGTGCAAGGCTTTCAATAAATCCAGCCATATTTATTGCACGAGAATAAAACGTAAGATTGCATTCTTGCAATATTTTTCGCAATAAGATGTGTTTTCCTGTATCGTTAAGTTGTTTTGTAGGCACACCGCCCGAACGAGTAAAAACGTGATAAGCAAGCCGTTTGAAACTAAGCGCTTGTGCTCCGATAACAGTTTGATAAGCTGTTGCGTTGGCTAAAATGCGTTCTGCTTGCAAAGTTTCCTGCTCTTGCACTATGTAAAACATGGAAATATTGCTGTTGGATAAATTGGCGGTTATTTGGTTTATGCAATGCGTTGTCTTGCCAGAACCAGACCGCCCTAAAATAAAATTTAGCGGCATTTTGGGATTCCTTTCTAGGTTGATTTGGGAAAATTATCCGCCGATATTTTCAGTTGACAATGGCTGTGCTTGCGGAGATATTATAAAATCTCGCCAGTTGGATAAAGCTATAGGCAGTAATAAGCCCGCAATTACTATAACTAAAGCCACAATAAACGGTATAAAAATATTGTTGCGAAAAGTAATTTGCAAATCTTTAATGCTGGATTGTATTTCTTCTCTGTGCGTTGCCATATCTTTTTGAAATTTCGCATAATCTTCTTTTCGGCTTTGTTCTGCTTTTTCATTTTCGGCGATTCTGCGTTGTTCAGCTTTTTCGTTGTCGGCGATTCTGCGTTGTTCCATTTTTTCGTTGTCGGCGATTCTGCGTTGTTCCATTTTTTCGTTGTCGGTAATTCTGCGTTGTTCCATTTTTTCGTTGTCGGCGATTCTGCGTTCGTCAATCAATCGCACTTCTTCTCGGTAGGCTTGGCGGTCTTCACGATAACGTTGTTCCAAGCCTTCGACATATTGTCTGAAACTAATTGCGTTTTCCACGTCAACTGCATTTTGTTGAATCCTGTTATATTTCATATATAGCACTCCTTTCGGCGGTGATTTCAATTAAATGTTAGCACAAAATTGCAAACTTGTCAAGTAGTTTTATTTGCACAATTTTAATATCTTAAAATAAAAAAATAAGGTTGATTTTTTTGGAAATATATGTTATATTATTTTTAGTGTGAATGTTGGCAGCGTAATGAATTTTGGGTACGCCCCTAGAATGAGGTGACAGCTTTGCTTGAAAAAAGTGATATAGCACTCGTGCGTGATGATATTCAAAAGATTGTTGGTAGCAAAGTAAGTATCGAAACAAATAAAGGCAGACATAAATCTGTTGTAAACCAAGGAATTATCTCGAACGTATATCCAAGTATCTTTACTGTTCAACTAGACGAGGGTTCGGAAACATCTCGTAAATTATCCTTTAGCTATACAGACGTATTAACCAATACTGTAGAAATAACCCTGTGCGAATAGTTGTAACCCCCAGGCAACTGGGGGTTTTAATGTTGTTTTAATGTTTCAAAATTTTTAGGAGGAAAACTATGAAAAATATGAAAATATCTACAAAATGCTTGCATGGCTTTAGATACCAAAGTGCCGAAGGTGCTGTTGCAACGCCAATTTTTCAATCTGCAACCTTTGCACATCCCGCAATAGGACAAAGCACTGGCTACGATTATTCGCGGCTGCAAAATCCAACTCGCGAAACGGTGGAAAACTTGCTTGCAAGTCTGGAAAACGCCGCCGAAGCCCTCGCTTTTTCAACTGGAATGGCGGCTCTTACAACGCTGATGGAACTGTTTTCGCCAGACGATCATATTATTGCAACCTCCGATTTATACGGTGGCTCTATTCGGCTTTTTCAGCATATATCTCAAAAAAATGGGCTACAAATAGATTTTGTTGATACTTCAAATATTGCCGCTACACAAAACTTGATAAAGCCAAATACTCGTGCAATTTTCGTGGAAACGCCGACAAATCCCATGATGAACGTTACTGATATTTCTGCAATTAAAAATATTGTCAAGGGTCAAAATATTTTGCTTATTGTTGACAACACTTTTTTAACGCCTTATTTTCAGCAACCGCTACTTTTAGGAGCAGATATTGTTCTACACAGCGGCACAAAATATTTAAGTGGACATAACGACACTTTAGCGGGCTTTCTTGCGGTTTCCGAGCCGCAATTATGCGAACGGCTTAAATTTATCCATAAAACCACTGGAGCGTGTCTTTCTCCTTTTGATAGCTTTTTGGTAATTCGTGGAATTAAAACTTTAGGCTTGCGTATGGATAAATCCCAAGAAAACGCCATAAAATTAGCCGATTATTTGCAAACCTTGTCAATGGTCAAAAAAGTTTTTTTTGTTGGATTAAAAACACATCCCAGTTATGAAATTTCGCAAAGGCAATCCTCTGGCTTTGGTGCAATGATTTCTTTCGAAGTGGATTGTCAAGCGACTGCACATAAGCTGCTGAACAATGTTAAAATAATTCAATTTGCCGAAAGTTTAGGCGGCGTTGAAACGTTGATAACTTATCCGACAACGCAAACTCACGCAGATGTTCCGCCAGCCGACAGAGCCGCTCGCGGAATCAACGACCGTCTATTGCGATTATCCGTCGGAATAGAAAATGTTGACGATTTAATTGAAGATTTATCTCAAGCGATAAAATAATCAAAAAGGAGGGCAAAAATGAAATATAATTTTGACGAAATAATCGAACGCAAAAATACTGATTCCTTAAAATACGATTATGCGGAAGAAATGCACAAACCAGCGGATTTATTGCCGCTTTGGGTTGCGGATATGGATTTTAGAATCCCGCCAGAGGCAACCGCAGAAATACAAAAAAGTGTTGACCACGCAATTTACGGCTACACAATTACAAAAGACGATTATTTGCAAGTTGTCCAAAGTTGGTTTTACAATAATTTTGACTTTCAAACGCAAAAGGAATGGCTTGTTAAAACGCCTGGCATAGTTTTTGCTCTTGCAACGGCTGTGAAAGCCTTTACTGCCGAAAATGACGCAATTCTTATTCAAAAGCCCGTTTATTATCCTTTTGATAGCGTAATTGTCAACAATAATCGCAAGCTGATAAATAATCCGTTACAGTACAAAAATGGCAAATATTACATAAATTTTGAGGATTTTGAGCAAAAAATAGCCGAAAACAAGGTAAAAATGTTTATTTTGTGCAGTCCGCACAATCCAGTTTCGCGCGTTTGGACAACCGACGAATTATACAATATGGGCAAAATTTGCCAAAAATACGATTGCATTGTCGTTTCGGACGAAATTCATTGTGATATTGTTTTTGAAGGCTTTAAGCACACAGTTTTTTCCAATGTTTCAACGGATTTTTTGCAAAATTGCGTTATTTGTACCGCTCCTAGCAAAACCTTTAATTTAGCGGGTTTGCAGGTTTCTAATATTTTTATACCAAATGAACGGTTGCGTAAATCTTTTATACAAGAAATTGCTAAAACAGGTTATTCTCAACATAATACTTTAGGGTTGACTGCTTGCAAAGCGGTTTATCGCCACGGCAAAGAATGGCGAAACCAGCTAATGCAATATTTACAAAGCAACGTAGATTTTATCCAAAATTTTTTAAGCCAAAATTTACCGCAAATTAAAATGGTTCAACCAGAGGGAACTTATCTTATTTGGTTAGATTTTACAGCTTTAGAATTTGACCACCAGCAAATTGACGAAATTTTATTGCAAAAAGCGAAAATTTGGTTAAGTTCGGGCGTAACTTTCGGCAAAGAGGGCAAAGGTTTTCAACGAATAAATATAGCGTGTCCGCAACAGCAGTTACAGACGGCGTTTGAACGCTTGCAAAAAAGTTTAACACTTTTTTAATATTTGTGAAATATTTTGTAAATATTACTTGCTTTTTTTGTAATGCTGTAGTATACTGGTTTTATAGTATTTTGTAGTAAAGGAGATTCGATATGCAATCAAAAAGAGAAATGCGTAAGTTGGCACGCGAAAGCAAAAAACTCATTAAAAAAACTAACGCAACTTCGCACGTGCAAAAAAAATACTTTTCGCTTATGTTAGTTCCGTCGTATTCTACGGGCAAAACTCGCAGCGTAAAAATCCCCTACATAACTTTTTATGTACTTTTGGCAATATTTTTAGTTGTGGGTGCGATAATGCTAACTTTGTATTTGCGAACTCAATTTTTAATGCAAGTAGCACAAGATACAGCTGAATCACTAGAACAAGTAAACGAGGCATACGTTACGTTACAGGAAATCACTGAAGAAGAGCAACGTCGCTTGACCGAAGAGGGTACAAACCTCCGCAGTGCGTTAATCCAAGAACGGATTCGCGGCGTTGAAGAGCAACAACAGCAACGTTCAACCTATCTCGAAAGTTTGGAGAGCATACAAGAATATTTGCAAGGTTTAGAAGAACAACTAGAAGAATTTGAAACCTATCGCCAAGAAATTTTAGACCGATTAAGTGCAAATGCTCATATTCCAGCTGTGCGCAATATGCTGAACGAAATGCACCAATCGCAAGTACAATTATTGGCATCACTAAACGATTTGAAAGATTATTCTGCGATAAGGCGCGAACGTGCCAACAGTTCTGACGATTTTATGCTGTTGGCAGCCTACGATGAACCAACTTCAGAAGAAACCGCAATAATTAACGAATTGTTTGACCATATTGCTGTCATCGAACTAACCATCGAAATAAGCAAAGAACTTTACACGCAACTGGACCAAGGTGTGCGTAATGTTTCGTTGTACCTTACAAATTATCCTACAATTATGCCTGTTCGCGGCGGAAGAATTTCCTCAAATTTCGGCTGGCGCGGCAGAGAGTTCCACCGTGGGATTGATATTTCTGCACCTTACGGTTCGTCTGTTTACGCCACTGGCGGCGGCACAGTTACATCTGCTGGCTGGAATAGCGGCTACGGTTATCAAGTCGCAATAAATCACGGGCTTGGGATTGTAACAACTTATTCGCATAATTCTGCGATAACCGTTCGTGTTGGACAACAAGTAAACCGTGGCGATGTTATTGCTCGTGTTGGCTCGACAGGCAACAGCACAGGAAATCACGTGCATTACGAAGTTTTAGTAAACGGTTCAAACGTAAACCCTGCTACTTTCTTTTTAGAATAGCAAAATTTTATATTTTTTAGAATTTTTTTAGAATAGGATTGAGTTTATGCCAAAGGAAAAGGATAATAGGAAAGATTATGACAAGCCAGCTAGCACATTTATTGGCACTGGCATTACATTAAAAGCCCAAAAATTATCAGGCTCGGAGGCGGTTCGCATTGACGGCTTATTTTTGGGCGATATAAACTTGGAGGGCTACTTACAAGTTGGCGAACCTGGTCGCATTGAGGGCAATTTGCAAGTATCTTATGCACTAATTGCTGGCGAAATTGTGGGCGATGTTGTTTGCCGTGCGACCGTCCATTTATCTAGCACCGCGCGAGTTCACGGCAATATTACAACTGGACGCATTATAATGGACGAAGGTTCCGCTTTTTACGGCGTTTGCAAAACCAGGGATGATGTTCCTGATATAGTGGCTACTGTCTAAATTATGCCGATTAAAGTTCCCGACAAATTGCCTGCAAAAAATATTCTTCAGCTAGAAAAAATATTTGTAATGGATGAATCTCGTGCATTTACACAAGATATTCGCCCGCTAGAGATTGCTATAATAAATTTGATGCCCCTTAAAGAGCCAACCGAAGTGCAACTTTTAAGGCTTTTGGGCAATACGCCTTTGCAGGTAAACGTAACGTTATTACATATGGCAAGCCATACTTCTAAAAATACCGCAGCGGATCATTTATCCGCTTTTTATCATGTGTTTCAGCAAGCCCACAAAAAACGCTTCGATGGCATGATTATAACTGGCGCTCCCGTCGAAACGCTCCCATTTGAGCAAGTAACCTATTGGGAAGAACTTTGCACAATAATGAAATGGTCAACCGAAAATGTTACTAGCGTTTTGCATATATGTTGGGCGGCACAAGCAGGATTATATTATCATTATGGGATAACCAAGCAATTATTGCCCGAAAAGCTGTTCGGCGTTTTTTCGCATACAAAAACAAGCAAAATCGCCGAAGATTCAGAAATTTTGCGAGGATTTGACGATATTTTTTTTGCACCACATTCCAGGTACACCACAGTAAACGAAACGGATATTATCAACCACGAAAAATTAACCCTGCTTTCCACTTCGGAGCAAGCTGGCGTTTACATGGCGGCAAGTACCGATTTGCAAAAGCACATTTTCGTAACAGGGCATCCCGAATACGATCCGCTAACGCTAAAATACGAATATAACCGAGATTTGCCCGAAAATACTAATTTGCCGCAAAATTATTTCCCAAACAACAATCCAGCAAATCCGCCAAAAGTAAAATGGCGTTCTCATGCAAACCTGCTGTTTAGCAACTGGCTAAATTATTGCGTTTACCAAACAACGCCGTATAGTTTGCAAACGTAATCGTTAAGAATGCGAATCGGCAGTTGAAAAATTGCATTTGTTAAAAATGTAGGGGCGGATATTATCCGCCCGTTTTATAATACATTAGATATTTGCAAAACCCAAAAATTTTAAGCTGGATTAAGTGCTTCTCCCAGTTGATTTATATCGCCCGCGCCCATTGTTATGAGAAGGTCGCCAGATTCGGCATTTTGCTTTATCCAGTCAGTTGCGGCTTGAAAACTTTCCAAAAAGAAGGCTTGTTTACCGTTTTGTTTGATTAGCTTGGTCAACTCTTTTTCTAGCGAATTTGGTTCGCCGTCGTATACCTCGCGAGCGGCGTAAATTGGCAAAACTAGCACAATGTCCGCTAGCGAAAACGATGCACCAAACTCTTCTAATAAATTTTCTGTTCGCGAATATGTGTGAGATTGAAATGCACATATTATGCGTTTGTATGTGCCGTCCGCAGTTGCCAAACTTGCCTTTATTTCGGTGGGATGATGGGCATAATCGTCGATTAAAGCAATGTTATCTAGTATTTTGCCTTTGTATTCAAAGCGGCGCTTTACGCCGATTGCACGAGAAAGCCCAGCGACAATGTGCGAAGGTTCAACTCCGAAAGTAACCGCTGTTGCGACCGCTGCCAATGCGTTATTTATGTTATGTGAACCGCGCAATTTTAGCGTTACTTCCGAGATAACTTCGTTTCCGTTCATTATCGAAAATGTCGGAAAACCCTGATTATCGTGGCGGACGTTTTTTGCCCAAAATTGAGCCTGTTTTGTGCCGTACGTTACTATGTTGCACTGCAAATTTTCGGTTATTTGGTCAAAATATTTGCTTGCTTTGTAAATTATCAACGTGCCATCTGGTGGAATATTTTCAGCAAACCGCTTAAAAGAGCTAACTAGCCGATCGATTGTGCCGAAATAATCCAAATGATCGCTGTCAACATTCAAAATGATACCTACTTTTGGGTAAAATTGCAAAAAACTGTCGTAATATTCGCAAGCCTCTAAAATTAGATATGGCGATTTGCCAATGCGAAAATTGCCCGCAACGGTTGGCCCGCCGATATTTTCCATAAATCCGCCAATCGAAATTGTGGGATCCATATCTGCCTGCAAAAGTACATCCGAAATTATTGAAGTTGTGGTAGTTTTTCCGTGGACACCAGCTACAGCAACCGAGTTTTTGTAGCCTTTCATTATCAGCCCTAACATTTTGGCTCTGTCCATTGTGGGCAATCCGCGCTGTTTTGCCGCCATTAGTTCGGGATTATCGGCTTTAACCGCAGCTGTGTAAACGACTAAATCGGTGTCTTCGGTTATATTTTCGGCGTAGTTTCCGTATATTATTTTTATGCCAAGTTCGCATAAATAATTGGTAATATCTGATGCCGTCCAATCCGAGCCAGAAACCGTGTAGCCGTTGTAATACAATATTTCGGCAAGACCGCTCATGCTTATTCCGCCAATTCCAATAAAGTGAATGTGGTTGATTTCTTTGCTTAATATGTCTCTCATGTAGAATCCTCTCAAATTTGTTACGTAAAGTTACGAAAATTTTTTGCTAAAATTTCGCAAACTTTAACGTAAGATTGCTTAACTTTTCCATTTTATATTATAACACGTACAAAAAATTTTTCAAGTAAAAATTTTTTTGCAAAAATTTGAACAGGAAATTTCCGCAAGCTATTGACAAATATTTTCAGCGATGTATAATAAACTTGTGAGATAAAATATCTATAATCTAGGAGGATTATCTATGAAAAAACACATAACAAAAATAGTGGCAACTTTGGGCGTTTTCATGTTAATAGGAACTGTTGCATACGCAACACAGCCCACCGAAAACCCCGCAAACAATGCCGAAACAGCCAACTTCGAACTTGCAGAAGATTTCGCCAACGTTGACGATTCTTTAGACATTACCGTATTCATCGACAAATGGACTTCCGAAACAGACGTTACAGCCGCCGAAACAATAAACACTATCCACAATGGCAGAGTTTACACAGGATTATTGCAAAGGCAAGGACAACCAACAACGGTTAATGGCAACGATGCCGCTTGGGGTGCTATTTTTACTGGAACAGTAACATTTACAGGCTTGGAGCAAGATTTTGATGCAGAAACCGCCGAACCTTACACTTTTTTTGAACTGGATTTGGAATAAATTTGTAATAGCAATATTTTGGATTTTGCAATTAGTAATAATTTTTTATTTTATAGTACACGGGCATTTTTTAGTTTATAGTACACGGGCGGATATTATCCGCCCCTACGCTATAGGCAAAGGCAAGTTTTCAACTTTTTATTCGCATTAACAATAATTTTTTAGCAATATAATTTTAGGGTTGAAGTTTTCAGCCCCAATTTTTTGTACTCAAATTTGTGTTTGCAAGCAATTCCAAAAATCTTGCAAACGCACCAATTGCGAAACATCAGCAATCGGATTGCTAGCCAAACAAACTTGCCAAAAATTGCGGGAAATCTCTTATTTCATTGTTGGATAAATCTAATCAGCCCAAATTTTGCAGGTTTGTCAATGGCATTAAATTTTTGTTGCGATTATCCCATGTTATTTTCTTCTGGGTTCATTATTTTTCCTCTCAAAAATAAGCCCATTTTCCGATTTTATGGGCTTATTTTTGCTTGACAACTTCCCAAAAATAATTTACAATAAATCATAAACAGGAGGACATTATGGATAACGAAAATATTGAACCAACCCGTCTGCTGGGCGGGCAGGACGAAACCGCTCATCTGCCGAGCGAGCAGGACGAAACCGCCGAAAACCAAGAAAAAATATATTGGCACGAGGCATTTTTCGCCGCTCTCCAGTTAGAATTTCACGATTACGCCGATGTGCTAACCTTCGAAAATGAACATCAATTAAGCAAAAAGGCTCTTAGCATGGACGTTCTAGTGATAAAAAAGGCGGCGAATGTTCAAATAACAAAAAATATTGGTCAAATTTTCAGAATGCACAACATCTTTGAATATAAATCCGAAACGGATAACTTGACCAAATGGGATTATAACAAGGTTGTGGGCTGTGCTAACCTGTACTCGGCGTTTGAGGAGATTCCCG
>WRKG01000255.1 GCA_009778185.1 Bacillota bacterium | reverse complement strand
AAAGTGGACCTGAACAATTCACAGGATTGTTCAGTTGCCCACTCGAGAATCAAAAAAAGTGGACCTGAACAATTCACAGGATTGTTCAGTTGCCCACATAAAAATCAACCAACAGACAAGGAGAAAAATTATGAACGTATTTGGAAATGAATCCGTCGGAGTATTTGAGGTAGACGGAATAAACAAGGCTCTAATGGAGCAAACTTACGGCAGTTTAATAGAAGGCTACAATAGGCAGATAATATCGCCAGCAATGCACAACACAGCCAAAAGCGGCAGCCTACGTGCAGGACACACAATTCATGCAAGATATGCCAACAGCATTGCAAGAGATTACGGTACAACTTTGCAAAACTTGGCGGCTGATCCGTTAAGAGAACAACGCATAACGGTTCCAATTAAGGCAAAAAAAGAGATAGTTGAGTTTTACGATATGTTCGACCAACAATCGATGCCCGATTTCTTTAACGAAGTAATAAGCGGACGAAACACCAATCATGCCGACACAATGGCAAGAATGCGTGAAGAAGACTTTTTTCAAGTTGCAAGAGACGAGGGAACGCAAGTAATTCCGCAAGGAACGAACCCAGATGAGCAACTGGAAAATTTAGTATTACAGTTGCAAACTTTAGACAACGAATTTTTCAAGGGAATCGACCGTTCGATGATTTATGTGGTAATGAGCGATACAGCTTACAGCCGATTGCGACTCTTTTTGAACCGTGAAATTATCAACGCAAATGTTGACAGTGCGGCGGAACGAGTTGGCGTTATCAACGGCGTAAAACTTTATTCAACGCCGCATTTGCCAGTAGATGTAAGCATGGTAGCAATGGCAAGGGGAGCAATAGCCCACCCGCATTTGGTATTGCCATATGAAGTAATAAGAAATCCGTTTAAGAGGCAAAATATGCTAGGTACAGCATTTGTGCTAACAGCAAAGGCAGTAATGCCAGATACAATATTTTGGGTAGGTGTTTAATATGAGAGTTTGGGATAAAGTAACACACAACGCAATGCAATCGGAAAGCCTGTTTGTGATAGCAGGTTGGCGCGAAAAGCCTAACCGATTTGAAGATATAACTGACAAGCCAAGGGATAAGTTAATCGAACCAACTGAACCAACCAAATCTGCAACTGCCGAGCAATCCTCGGATGCTCAAATAGCTGAATCTGTAGCAAAAGAAAAAAAGACCTCCAAGAAGTAGAAACCATAATTAGTAGTGGGCGGTTGAATGACAACAATCGTCCACTACATTATAGGAAGGAGGTAGAAACATGAAGAATAGCAAAATAAAAACGCTCATCAAAGCAAGGCTTATATCCTTAGCATTTGGCGAACGTTTCCAACTTCTTTTTGGCAACGAAGATACAATCAACGTTTTAATAGAGTTGCTAATATGATTGATTGCTCTGTTCCCATCCCTATGAGAATAGAATAATACAATCAATAAGTTATGTCAATAGTATTGTCAAAATTTTTTAATTATAGTGGGTCTGCTTGTCGCTTGTAGTATAGATAGTTAAACGGGCGGTTGCCTTGTTAAAAGCAATCGCCCATAGATTGGGCTGATGTCAAATGAATTTCGAAAAAAAATCGAACGAAACAGAAAGTACCCCCAAAACAATTCTCGTAACAATAAAAGAAATACTCGATGCTTTAGTGCGTTTTATTATATTTGTTATTGGTGGACTTTCACTTGCAACATTTCTGCTTGAAAGGATAGCAGGATTTTTAACTTAACCTGTTCGTTGGACGGACGGGCAACCTGCCCGTCCGTCAGGCGGGTTATGCGTTTTAACGGATTTATCTGTTGCCCTTGTCAATTCCTTTATTTGCATTTTATTGGATTGGCAGGGCAGTCAGATAACAAATGAGAAAGGAGAACCCAATGCTAAACCTAACCCACCAACAAAAGCGTTTCAACAAAAAATGGCTAGAATTTTTCAAGCACAACTTAAAAATACAAGGCTCTGATTTAGATTACGTATTGCAATTCTTTTTGGCAAGTGCCGTGCAGAGCGTACTAAACTACATAAACCGCACCAAGCTACCCAAAGAACTTGAACTAGTGGTAATAAAAATAGCCACAGAAATTTTCCGCAACAACGAGATTTTGCTAACGGAAGACGAAACAATGGGCACGGAAAGCCTAACTCTAGCAGGAGCAAGAGTAGGTTTCGGCTTAAGTGGCGGCAAACGTGGTATTTTGCGTGGCATAATAGACGACCGCATTCGCCGCACAGACGAGTTGAATCAGTATAGAAGTTTGTTTAGGCTTGCAAGGCTTCCTAAAAATAGAGATAAGGGCGAAGAGGAAGAGGAAGAAGACTTATCTATTGGCTGTTTATCCGCTAGAAAGGAGTAACATATGAACAAAAAAAACGAAATAAATACAGTAACAAAATCAACAAAAACCGTGAAATTGTTCGGATATTACACACTATGGACAGAAGAAACAATTATTGAAACTTCTAAAACTGTTGAAATTATTGAAACCGACCCGCCTGTCTGCCCGTCCCTGCCCGTCCGGCAGGCGGGCGGCAGGCGGGCTGGACGGGCAGGAGAGTTTGAAAGGAGAGTGAAAACATGAGCGGAGGAGGAACATTCCTAACGCAGCATGACGGACGAGCCCAACGTCCAGGGGCATACATAAATTTTGTAAGTATGCAAAGGCAAAACATATTTTTGGGCGAAAGGGGAATAAGTGCAGGGTTGGTAGAAATGCCCTGGTATATTCCAGACGAAGTAGTAACGGTGCGCGCACAAGATTTTTTAAGTGGACGTGCTTTGCAGCACATAGGCATAACGGCGTTTGATTATGGCACAACAAGCAAGCACGTAAGCCTGTTATTAAGCGGTTGTATAGAAACCCGCTTGATGTCCGCTAATGTAGGCGGCACAAAAGCAAGTGCAACAATTCCGCTAATAGGTGGAAAGTTGATTGTAACAGCAAGAAAATTTGGCACGTTTGGCAACGAACTTTTAATAAGCATTCAACGCCAACCTGCCTTGCCTGGAGACATTCCGCAATATTTAGTAACAACGCACATAATAGGACACGAAACAAGCGACCTGCCCGTCCGGCAGGCGGGTAAGCCACGTACCAACCAAGAAATAAGCTATCCAAGCGAGTTGCAAGATAACGATTTTGTAACGTTTAGGGTAATAAGCGATAAGGATATGATTCCAGTATTTCCAACTTTGCCGCCAGTAACAAACCCAGTAACAACGCCAGTTCCACCGATTGGGACGATTCCGCCAGGTACAACAATTCCGCCTGTGGACAATAATAATAACAACGGCAATGAAAACGGCAATGGCAATAACAACGGTAACAATAACACAGGCGGAGAAGAGAACGGCGAAGATAACGAAGAAGATAACGAAGAAGATAACGAAAATCAATACACAAGTGGAGAACACCCAACAGCAAGCGTTCCACCGTGGGAAATTCCACCAACGGACGAACAGTTGATAAATCCGCCAATCGGTAGCGTAAACCCTGAAGATTTGCCAACGGATGAGAATTTAATCGATAAGCCAATAGCAACAATTCCGCCAAGTGAAATTCCGCCACTCGACACAGGTTTAGTAACGCCGCCAATAGGCGAAATTGACTTTGACAACTTGCCACCAGCTGGTTTAACAGGCGAGTTCAAAACAACCTTAACGCACCTTGAAAGCATAAACATAGGCAACCAGTTTATTAAGCGGTTTAGAGCAGATTTTACCCACAAGCCGCAACCAGGCAACCGCTTATTATTCCGTACGTATAGCGAGTTTTTGCCGATAACAGTAGGCGTTACGCAAGTTGCCGAAAATATTATTAGCGAAACGGTTTCCAATTTTGCCCGCCTGCCGGACGGGCAGGGTTTTTGGTCAACCGCTTTTAGTGGAATGACTGTTGACCAACATAGTAATAACTACACCGTTACAATCGTTGAAATTGACGAAACAAATACGATAGTTGCCTACAGCAAAAATGTTTTCCCTGCGATTGACGTTGACGAAAACGAAGAAGACGATGAATCAACAGGCGAAACCCACCCAGGCGGGCAAGTAATTACACCAGATTGGATAGATTTCCCAAATAATGAACGCTTTGCAGTAACGGCAACGTTTGTGCGTTCTCATGCGGTTACATTTGGGAATCCAGCAAGGCGTGAACACGCTGTATATTCCGACCATTTGCCATCCGAGGGTAATAGGCTAGTTTTATCAAGAATAGAACGATCGAATGCTAATACTTCGCCAGCACAAGGTATTACAGTTGGGCAAATTATGCCAACTGGTACAACAAACTTCGTAAGTGGCGAGGGAAGAATTGTTAATTTAGCTAGTATTCATGCGCAACACGGTCAATATTTTCGAGTAATCGAAGTTGACCAAAACAACATAGTTGTCCGTTTTGGTTGGGTTTGGACTTTAAGAAGTGAAGTTCCAGTGCAGGTGCAACCTACATTCCAACCAACCGCTAAACTGACCAAGGTCGTAAACTCTGCAAAACAAGTAAATCCAGTAGCTTTTAGCATTTCAACGTTTGAATCGGCAGACGGGAACGAAGAGGAAATCCCCATCCGCTTTGTAGAAGTAGCAGGAATCGTCCTAACAGGCGGAAGTAATGGCTCGATAGACTTGCAACGCCGCATACCAAACTTCTTACGCAAAATCAAAAATTATACATTTCAGTGTACCTGCCCGTCCGGCAGGCGGGTGGGTTGGCAATACACAGACGAACGGCAAAAGCTGTTAATAAGGGATTTTATTCGCCGTATGCGGGATGAAAACGGCTTATATGTTCAAGTTGCAATGGCCCGCCTGCCGGCGGGCAGGCAACCGCACACGCTGACCATGAAAGCTGCATAAACGTCCACCAATTACACGGTACGGCAACAAACCCTGTAACAGGCGAACGTTTCACGATTGACGAAATAGCCCTAATGGTAGCAAGCATGACGGCAGGAGCAGATGTAATTACAAGCAACACAAACACACCGCTACCGCTACAGCTTGAATTTGAACACGAGTTAGAGCAATCGGAAATATTAGACGGCTTGCGTACAGGCAAACTAATGTTTACGCGCCGAGCAAGCGGCATTCTAAAGATAGAGCAAGACATCAATAGCTTGCACGTTTTTACGCCAACGAAAAACCGAGAGTTCCGCAAAAATAAAATTATACGAATAAATGACGAAGTAGGCACAACCGTCCGCCGCAGTTGGGAAGATATTTTTATGGGCAACACACCAAACAACGAAGAGGGCAGGTTGCACTACAAATCCCAAATAGATACGTATTTCATAAACCTGCAAAAATTGGGAGCATTACAAAATCACGCAATCCAAAACCTAAGAATTGAGCAAGGAGACGATTTAGACACGGTTTTAATGGATATAGGGTATCAACCAGTAGACGTAATGGAGCGGCTATTCATGACGGCAAACGTAGCAACAACCCAAGCAATATTGCTAAGTTTTGCCAGCCGCTAGAGAAACGCATAAACAAAGAAAGGAGAGTAACCAATGGATTTAAGAGTACAATACGACATATTTGACATAATAGACCTGTCTGCCGACAGGCAGGCGGCGCGCAAACCCGAATATACACAATAGCAGAAGACGGCAACATGATAGAACGTGGCGAAATAACCGAAATGCAAATATCATCAAGCCGCTCTGTAGAAACGATAAACAGCCAAGGGCAGCACGTAGCGGGCAAAAAGCCAGGCTTGCCAGAGTATTCTGCAAGCATAACCTACCGAGTTGGACAAGACCAAGACCAATGGGGACGGCTGTTAGTTGGTCCACCATTCGGACACGAAAGCGGCAGAAGAAGAGTTCGCCCAGAGCGTTTTACAATGTTGCTATTTATGCACGACCGAGAAGTTGCCCACGCAGGAAAGCGAGTAATAAAGCTAACGGATTGCTTTGTAAGCGATGCGGATATTCCAGGCACAGCTGTAGACGAACGAGAACTAACCGCCACAGCAACCATACAAATAGGCGATTTGCAATATATTGAACACTTTAACAAGTTGCCACCAGGCGAAGGAACAGGCGCTCCACAGCCGCTTGTTTTGGGACGGCGATAGGTGTTAAACGACCTGCCCGCTGAAAGACCATAAACACAGGCATAGGCAAGCTGAAACTTGCCTATGCACCACCTGTCTGCCGTAGGCAGACAACAAAAATTTATAGAAAGGAGAATTGTTACCTGTCTGCCGACAGGCAGGTGAAAACAAGGAAAACCCCACAAATTCCGCCGATTATTCTAAACGTAAATATTTATTTACCAAACAATCCGCAAAGTCCTATTGAACCGCCTGTCTGCCGACAGGCAGGCAAAAAGAAAAAGAGTCTTGCAAAAGATTAGACATCACTGCAAAACTCTTAGGGATTTTATATTACTTGATGCTGATTGCTCCGATATTGCTCGCTTGGTTGTATCCGATAATAATAGGATAACATAAGAAAGGAGCAATGTCAAATGTTTTTTGAAACAATAAAAGAACTAGACAAACGCACCACCGAAAACATTGCAGAGACCAAAAATAAAATTCCGCTTTTGTTGCGGATAACAGGATTTTGCCTGCCTGTCGGCAGACAGGTGCAAGCTGTTTTATTAAGTTTGCTGGCATTTTAGCTATTTTGCAATGGATTTTTGGATAAAAAGGAGTGTTGTCAAGTGGGTTATAAAAATAATCGTGAAACACTTTTGCTAAGAATGCAACACGGCGAAGAAAAGATGTTAGAAAAATACGAACAGCTAAACGAAAACGAAAGTTTTCTTGAAAGTTGGTACGAAACAGCTTTAGTAATGAATCGCAAATTCCAACTTTTAGCAAGGCTTAGCATAGAGGCATTAGAAGATTCGCCTATTATATTTAGGCTTTACGTCAATTTTTTCTTTTATGCAAGCAAAATTTTGAGAGTAATAGGCTTAATAGCTATTTTTTACTGGCTGTTTATTCGCTAGCCCGCCTGCTGAACGGGCAGGTTTCCTAAACAAAATAAATTTTATAGAACAAATAAGGAGACAAAATTATGTTAAACAAAAAAACTGCGGACTCGTCCGCTTGGGCGGAAACCGCAACCGCTCAAACAAACTCGCCTCTCGAACAAATAGGTCAAGCGGACTATCAAGAGGAAACAACACAACAATCGACAACGCCAAAACCCGCCAAACTAGCCAACTACATGAAAAACAAACGCAACAGCGATGCTCGCAAAAAAATAACCATCCATTACCAAAATGACGAGGGCGAAGAAATAGCCGAGGAGATGTTAATCTCCAAGATGCGAACCTTGGATAAGCCAAAAAATTATTTCACGGCAAAACCCAACGACAAAAAACTTGCCCCTGCTTACGAAATTTTCGCCAACCATGTATTCGACGTTGAAACTGGCGAATTGCTGTTTAATCCTGGCGAAATATCCAACACGCTTTACATAACTTTCGAGGAGTTCGTAGACGAGTATTTACCAGCGGATTTCACATCAGCAGTAGTGCAGGAGGTAATGAAATTCACCTCGCCAAAATCAAGGCAGGAAGAAATTGACGAAATAAAAAACTAATAAAATCTGGGTATTCGAAAAACCCAGACCCCGAAAAAACCGATAGAATAGCCACATACGCCCACCAATACGCCACCGAAAAACGCTGCGGCATTGAGGTTTTTATGGATATGCCCGAATATATCCAAACAATGAACATAGCCCACTTGGACGTGCTTGCTGAAGAACGCAAGAAAGCCCATGATGACGCTCTGAAGAAAAATAAATAAACCAAGTAGAAAGGGGGGACAAACATGGCAGATATAGGCTTAAATTTTGAAGTGCAAGGCAATATGTTAGCCGTCTTAAACAAAATGGTTGACAGCATTGACAAAATGATAAACGTAATGGAAAGCGTAAACAACAGCGTTTCAAACCTCGGTCAAGAGTTCAAAGCGGTTTCAAGCATAATGGAAACGGTAAACAACAGCGTTTTGCAAATGGGCAACAAATTTGAAAACCTATCAAAGCCAGTAGCAGAAGTGCAATCAAGCATTGAGGAAGTTGAGCAGCCCATGCAAAACATAACAAACATGGCAGAAGAAATGTTTGTACCTTTTGAGCATTTAGGGCAAACTTTCGAATATTTGCAAGAAGATATGGCACATTTTAGCGAACCCCTGCAAGATATAGCCAGCACAGCGGAAAGTTTAACAAACACTTTTGAGCAGGTAGCAAAGCCCATTGAAACAAGCACACAACAAGCCACACAGCTACGAGATAGCTTTGCCGACCTAATAAATCCTGCGGATATTTTGAGCAAAAAAGCAAAAGAACAAGCCCGCCAATTTGCCCAAATTATTGAAAATGTGCAAACGACAAACCAATCCATGGCGGATTCAATCTTTAAGCAGAAAACGTTAAAAGCGATTGAAAGCCAGCGAAACGCAATCAATGAAAAGTACGCAGAAACAGTAAAAAACAACGTCAACTTAACAGACGAGTTACTCAATAAATTGGAGTTTAGTTATCTTGTCAAGGACAAATTTATGCAAACAGCCCAAGAAAATGTGCAGATTGCAACCCAAGAACTAGCCTTGCACAAGGCAATCCAAGAGCAATCTTCGCTAGGTTTAGCGGCTTTCCAAGAAAAAATGGCAGCCGCAAAACCATGGCGAGAAACTCTAACCGACATAAAAGAGGGATTTTTCCAAATAAAAAGCACTCTAAAAGAATACAAAAAAAATCTCGACCCATTATCCGACAAAAAGAAAACCTTAAAAGATACGCTGAAAAACTGGAATTACAGTCTAGGTTCAATCATTTATAAGTTGCGCGATATGAATGACGAATTTGACACAGGACAGCTGCGAGTAGTAAACACGCAAGGCGTGATAGTTAAAACAATCGACAGCGTTGACAGCCTATCAAACTCCGCCCAAAAAGTAAGCACCGAGTTTGGCGGTTGGGGAGCGTTAATAGTAACGCTAAACAACGCTCTTTCACTAGTAAAAGGCACAATGCAAGCAATAAAAAGCATAGCCTTAAGTTTCACAGGAATGGCAAAAGAAAACATGGCAAGCAGTCTGCGTATGGCAAATGTAATCCGCAACATGACCCGCCTGTCGGACGGGCAGGCAGACGACATAGACGTTGCACGCCAGCAATATCAAGCAATGGTGCAACACGCAACCGACTTCAGCCGAGCCACAGGAATAGGCGAAAACGAACTAAACGCCAGCCTTTCAACCCTAGCCGCCTTTACACAAGATTTAGATATGAGCAAACAGCTAATGGACCCGCCTGCCGGACGGGCAGGAAGCATTGCAGACCTTGCCGTGGGTATGTCCCCCGATTTAACGGTAGATGCAAAAACGCTAATGAGTTTAAGCGAAGATATAGCCAACGCAATACAAGGTGGACACGGTAATCAAATTCGTCGCTTGCCGATAGGTTTTACTACGGAAGAAGTTGATTTTTTCAGCGATTATGCAGATATGGCGACTCGTGCAGAAATGGTAATAGCAGGAATCAGCCGCCAGTTTGGTGGATTATCTCGCACAATCGGGAAAACTCCAATAGGAGTAATAAGCAGTGCAAAAAACGAAATGGATAACTTCCGTGCAAGCATAGGCAACACGGCTCTAACGTTCAAAGCAAGTTTCAAAGCGGTATTTTTGGAGTTTGCCCCAGCAATCCAAGCGGGGCTTGACAGCCTTTTAGCAAGAATAAAACAAGGTGTTATCGACAACATGGATACAATCCGAAACGTGATAGCAAACGCCTTTGGGGTGTTTTTCACGGCGAAACAGATTGTGATAAATGCGTTCGGCGTGATAAAACAGGTAATCGGCGGAGTTATCCAGTTTATAACAACGCTGTTTGCGAATATGTCAAACTTTGTGATAACCAACCTTGACATGATAACCCTAGCATTTAAGCTACTTTCGCTAACTTTGGCGGTAAAATTTATTCCAGTTTTGCTGAAAAAAATAGCGTTGATGATGTTGAAAATCAAGATAACAATGTTATCCGCCGCAAAAGCAGTGGTTGCGTGGGCGTTAAAGCTAAAGCCGATAATGCTAATAATTGGAGCAATAATGTTGCTAGTAGCGACAATTCGCCACTTTGCAGACGATTCCGCCGATGCAATGGATTTTGTAAAAGGGATATTTTTCGACTTTCTTGACCTAGTTTTGGCAGTTGTCAACAAAATAATCAACACATTTATAGGGCTTGCCAACTTCCTAACAGGAGTATTTCGCGACCCAATCGGTGCAGTAATCGACCTTTTTAGAACGCTAGGAAGTAACGTTTTAGGAATATTAGAGCCAATAGCAAGCGTATTAGACAGAATTTTAGGCACAAACTTAGCAGGAACAGTAAACAATCTACGCAACAGCCTAAACACCTGGGCAGACAGCAAACTAGCCGAACGTGGATACCTGCCCGTCCGGCAGGCGGGTGAGCCGATGTTCGGCACAGTAAACATAACAAGAGACCTGCCCGTCCGGCAGGCGGGCGGAATAATGGGAGCAGTAAGCAACTTGCGAAGTACATTCGAAGAGGGTTTCGGCTTTGGAGCAGATGTAGCGGATATGTTCGGCGATGCCTTTGAGCGTTTTGCGGGTTTTGACGAAACCGACCCGCCTGCCGGACGGGCAGGTCACGCACTAGGCGGATTAGGCAACCACGGGATAACCAACCTCGACAACCTTAATAGAATGAACTTCGACAGCCAAGGCAACCTAATGACAGCCAATCAGAATGAAGTAAGCATACGTGGCGAAAACCTGCGAATGATGGTTGATATAGCAAGAAGAGAATACGCAAGGCAATATCGAACCGACCCAACAAGTTTGCAACAAACGAATAATTTTAACATAGCCAACGTCAACGAAACCGCCGATTTAGACGAAGTTGTTGATTATATTGTAAGAGGTGCAAAACAGGCTTATGCGGCTAATGCTTTAGCGTAAAAGGAGATGTGTATCAAATGCTGATTATGAAAGAACTAATTAAAATTCTACGTATTTTCATAGATGCTGAATTTGAAAAGCGAAAGAGCATAATAAAAGCCTTTGGATTAGGCGAACACACGGAGCTAGAGACTAAACTGTTTATAATAGATTATCCAGTTTCGCTGATAATAAAAATTTTAGGTTATGTCGCTCTTTGGAATTTGTTGACAAATTCGTATTAACGAGGTGTAAAAATGCCCCTATTAAAAATCCCAACAGTAATAGCAGCGACGGCAGTAATGAAAGGTGTACAAAAACTAGCAAGCAAAGTTGCCGAACCGAAAACAAACCCCTACACAAATGCGTGGATAACAATCGTAATAGAGTACAAGGGAAAAGAAATGCTCTTCCCAATCAACCCCGAGGAAATCACAATAAGGCGTGGAACAAGCCTAATAACCTACGATGTACTAGAATTAGGCGAAATAAGCCTACCAAATACGCCCGAACTAGAGCGGATAAGTTTTACAAGCCAAATATGGGAAGAACGCTCCCCTAAAACGAGCGGCGAATACCTGGAATGGTTAAACGAATGGCGAGCCGAAAAAGAACCAGGCAGGTTAATAATAATCAATCACGCTCCAGACAGTAGCTACCACGGGCTTAACAAGCTAGTATTATGCGAAAACTTCGACACAAACGAGGGTAGAATGGGCTTTGAAGACGATTTATATTACACAATAAATCTAGTAGAGTTCCGAGAAAAAGCAGGTGCAGACGAAATAACTATTGACGAGGACGGCTACGAAACCGCCGAGCCAATCCGCCTTGACGAACGTCCAACAATCCGCCTAATTTACGAAAACCCAGCAATAGTCGAGCCAAGGGATAACAACGGCAACAGCCAAATTCATGAAGTAGCACGAGGGGAAAGCCTATGGGCAATATCCAAAAAGCACAACCAACCAGGCACAGCATGGCAAGAATTATACGCAATCCCAGAAAATCGTGCAATCATAGGCGAAAACCCAAATGCAATCCGCCCAGGGCAACAGCTGATTATTCCCGAAAGTTGGCGGTAATTACGTAGGGGCGGATATTATCCGCCCGCAAGGCTAAACGGGCGGATAATATCCGCCCCTACGTTATACAAAAATGAATGGTGATGTCGAGCCAGTTTGACGAAAAAGAAAGGCGGTGAGAAAATGCCAAGAACAAAACTAGATGTATTAAACACAGTAAAAATCAAGGAAATCAAGCAACTAAAAGAGGACGGTTTAACCAACGTAGAAGTTGCCGAAAAGCTAAATATAACCGTCCGAACGCTGTACAACTGGGCAAAAGAAAACGAAGACCTGTACAGAGCAATAACTCTCGATCCATATATCCAAGAACAACTAGTTTCGGAATCACTGTTTAAGCGAGCAATGGGCTATAAGCGAGTTATCCAAACGCCGCTAAAGGTGCGTGTTCCTATAGAACCTGAATGGATTGATGACCCAGATGAAAAGCCAAAAAAGAAAAACTTCGTAGCAACCGAGGAAATAATCAAAGTAGTTGAAACCATCGAGGAAGTACCAGCGGATGTAAACGCAATAATTTTCCTGCTTATGAATATGGACAATATCAAGTGGCGTAAAAAAGACCGCCAATTACAGCAAACCCTAAACGATGTAAAAATTATGCTAGAACGAAAAGAATTACCGCCGCTGTTGGCTGGGGAAATTTCCGAAGAGGATTTGCTTGCTTATGCAAGCGAAGAAGAAAGCGAATCGACTGAACAAAATGATTTACCACCATAAGATAAAAGTGGGCAACTGAAACAGTTCAGCGAACTGTTTCAGGTCCACTTTCGAAAATCAAAAGGAGAATTCCAATGACACCAAATGATACACACGAAGTCCACTTTGACGACCTAATAATCCCAAAATACGACAGCGTACTACAAGATATTTTATCCCACAACCACAGCCATTACAGCTTTCCAAGCGGACGTGGTAGCACAAAATAGTAGCTTTGTAGCGACCCGCCTGCCGGACGGGCAGGTGGCAATAGTATTGCTGATAATTTCCCCAGAAAATAAAAACTGCCATGCAATCTGTTTTCGCAAGGTTGCAAATACGGTAGCCGACAGCATTTTTGAAAATATCCTGTTCGCTATTGATAAACTCGGATTAACCCAACATTTTATAATCCGCAAACGCCCATACGAGTGCGTTTATATGCGAACAGGGCAAAAAATCCTATTCCGTGGCTTGGACGATGCCCAAAAATTAAAATCTTTGAAAGCCCGATTTGGCTACTTTGGCATAACTTGGTTTGAAGAAAGCGACCAATTTGCAGGGCGTGCCGAAATAAGAAACGTTTTGCAATCGACAATGCGTGGCGAGGGCGGCGATCGCTATTGGAACTTTGAAAGCTACAACGTGCCACGCTCCAAAGACCATTGGGCAAACGAGGATATTTTAGAGGAACGCTCGGAAAAGCTAGTAATAAGCGATGTAAGCTATAAAGATGTTCCGATTACGTGGATTGGCAAGCAGTTTGTAGCGGAAGCCAATTTTTTGAAACGCACAAACGAAATGGCTTACAACCACGAATATTTGGGAATTGCAGTTGGACACGGCGGAGCAGTTTTCAACAATATAGTAGAACGTCCAATTTTGCGTGAAGAACTTGATGCTTTTGATCAACTTCGTTTTGGAATTGACTTCGGCTTTAGCATGGATGAATTTTGTCCCGCCTGCCGGCGGGCAGGTGGCTGAAGTTGCACTACGACCGCAAGAAACGCAAGCTGTATTTCCTCGATGAAATTTACGAATTAAGCCTATCGAACCGAGAGGCGGCAAAACGAATCCAAAATCGGCATAAAGGCAGAATGTTAACCCGCCTGCCGGACGGGCAGGTAACCTGCGACAATGGCGAACCTAAAAGCATTCAAGAATTAAAATTTTTTGGATTAAACACAACGCCAAGCAAAAAAGGTCCAGACAGCATTCACTTTGGAATAAAATTTTTGCAAGATTTAACCGAGTTAGTTTTCGACAAGCGGCGAACTCCGAACGCTTACAAGGAGTTCCACCAATACGAATACGAGGTTGACCGCAATGGAAAATACCGCTCAACTTATCCAAACAAAAATAATCATGCCATCGACTGCACAAGATACGCCATGGAAAACGATATGCTTAACAATCGTATGCTGTTTAGTTCCATCAAAATTTAGGCTAAAACAAAGGAGAACCCCATGATACAACTAGAATCCGATTATTTTGATAATTTGGACGAAAAAAAAATACAATCGTTAATTAAGCGAATCGAGCCGTATATCAACAAGCGAGTAGAATCGTACGATCGTTATCGGCGCAAGCAATCGCCCAACCAGTTTATGCGAAGTGCCAAAGGCAAGGTTTTAGTGGCTTTTGAAAACTACATAGTAAACATGGCAAAAGGCTATTTATCGGGCAAAGCACCGAGTTTTTCGTTCACCAATCGTGATAATTTATCCGAGCAAGATTTTTTTGAATACGCCGCCCACGTTAAAAAAGTTTTGGCGGATAACGATAACTCGTCAATTTTCGCCGATTTGATTCACGATTTTTTGACAACAGGTGCAACATATTTGTGCATAATCGAAAACGCCGAAAACGAGATAGAATATCACGTTTCAAGCAGTCGTAGCACGGTTGTGGTTTACGATTACATGATAGAGCCGAATCCGATAGCAATGTTGCGGTTTCACGTAAGAGATAATGAAAAATTTTTAGAAATAACCACAGCAAACGAGCGAGCGCGTTACAACGAAAAAGGCGAACGACAAGGTTTTTACGACTATGAAGACGGCGAAATTCGTCAAATTTTCAAAAAAGAGTTGCTTTGGAACAAAGTTCCAGTGATTCCGTTTGAAGACCCTGACGGACAAAGCATTTTTGAGCCAGCTCTCGAACTAATTGATACATACGAAAATCTGCTGTACAACATGAAAAACATGACACAATATAACGACAACGCAAAACTTTTGGCATACGGTACACAAGCCGAAAACGCCGCATTATTCATTGACGACAATGATAACATAGTAGAAAACCCTGCATGGCAGCAAGAAATTCAACGATTGTTGCAATCGCCAGCGGTGCATTTGCAAGACGGCGCAGATCTAAAATGGCTAACAAAAGATGTCAACTACACAGGAATAATAGAAATTTTGAAACATCTGGAAGAACTAATCAGCATGACAACGTGCGTTCCAGCCTTAACGGACGAGGCGTTCACCTGCCCGCCGGCAGGCGGGGCGGCAACACAACAGGCGAAGCCCTAGAGTTTAAGCTGTTCTCATTGGAGCAAAAAAGCATAACCCGCCTGCCGGACGGGCAGGTGATAGACCGCATTTTTATAAGGGGCTACAAACGGCTGTTGAACCTAATCACAGCTAGGTTTAATCTAAAAAGCACAATAAAACACGATTACAACACAATAACAATCAACATGAACCACAACACGCCAACCCAAGATAAGGATAAAATAAGAACAGCATTATCGGCGTATCGTTTTGGAATGCTATCAAACGAAACGGCAATAAGAGCAAGCGGTTTGGACATCAACGCAGAGGAAGAATTGGCTAAAATCAACAAAGAGAAAGGCTTAAACAATGACTATTACGCAACAACGCATTCGTGATTTTCAGACAGAACGTGAGGAATTTTGGGCATTTTTGGACGATTTGCAAAGTGATGTTCACAAAAAACTAGCCGCTAGCATGACCAAACTAGAAGACGAAATAATGGTAATATTCGGCAGGTTTCCGCCAACAGGCGAAAATACGACAATTAGCCAGCTGTACGATTTTCGCCGCCAGTTGGGTTTATTTGCAAGCAACAATTATTGGCAAAACGAAACGTTAGCCCAAAAAGCCCAATATTACGGCAACGCCAACCGCTTGAATGTGAACACGGCATTTGAGATTATTCTGCTAGGCAAAATGACGGAAATTTTTCACAAACTAGCAACTGAGATAAAACCGCAATATGAAGAGGTTTATCGGCAAAAGTTGCAATATTATATCAATAATGAAGATTTTGCAGAAACTGCACCGCTCCCAAACTGGAGCGAAACTGTTTTACCGCCTGCCCGCCCTGGTGGGAATGGATATACAATGTTTGCCCAGCTGTACAATCAGCTGACAAACCGAGCAAATCAAATATTGCAAGCATTAAGCCAATCCGCCAGCGAGGAAAATATTAACCGCCAGCCTACCAGACGGACAGGTAACGTGTCCTCAAATAATGAAGATGTCGATGACGAAATAATAGCCGTCCCACTTGATAGAAACCGCTTGCACCAACAACTGCGAGCCTTGCAAAATCGAATGTTAAAGAAAAGCGAGAATGCAACCACAAACTGGCACGGCTTATTTGATTTCTTTTTGAATATCGGAATCGGTTATGCCACAATATCCGCCATGCGTGAACGTTATCGCCGTTGGCAACGTCAACAGAATTTGCAAAACCAAAACGCCCAAAATAATCAAAACAACCTGCAACAACTACCGCCGCAATCGGAAGTTACGGCAACACCAGAAATCCCAGAAACTTCAGAAAATCAGCCAGGTTATGAAGAAGAATTTTTATTTATAGCCGTGCTTGACGACCGCACAACTCAAACTTGCACAAATTTGAATGGGCAAATTTTCAAGGTTAGTGAGGCGGTTTTGGGCGTGAATGTTCCACCGATTGCTAATCCGCCGCATCCTTGCAGAAGTATTATTGTTTTCGACCTGCCCGTCCGGCAGGCGGGTGAAAATTCAACGCATAATGCAACTGAATTTCAGCAAGAGTTGCAACAAGAGGATAGGTCGGTTTATAGCTCTGTTGACGAACTTGCTTATGCTGCACATTATGATACAAGTGAAATGGCTAATCGCCCTGATAATTTGCAGAATGTTAGGGGGTATATTGACAGATTGGGAAATCGTGGTATAATGGGAAGTATGGAAAATATAGACGACCGTAGTTCGGGCGGTTTAAGGCGTAGCCCCTTTACCACGCTAAGTGCCGAAGAAATTGAACATTTGAGGGCTGAAATTAGGGCTATTAGTGCTGATGAGAGTGTGTTTTTATTTAATAATGGTAGGCAAACTGGGTACTCTGACGAAAACGACATCATAAGAGTACGTTATGATGTATTTTCAGACACAAACTCAACACACCCACGAGATTTAATGAGTGAACGAGCAGTATTAGCCCATGAGTATTATGGACATAGAGCCAACCGAGGAACAACTTTACCTAGCGGAAGTTGGAATGACGAATTTAGGGCAAGCTACTTAGCTGCTAGAAACGCCCCTAATTTATCTGACGAAGACAGACGTTATTTAATTTTAGATGCAATAGAACGTGCAAGAGAAAGTGGAATTCCAATACGCTACAATGATTTTATGAGGAGGACTATCTATGGTTACTAAAACACCTGAAAAACACACAATGGAAGAATTTAAGCTGTTAGGAGATGTTGCTGAAGACTTTGGACGTTTTGGTAAAACCGAACGCAAATGTTCGCGCTGTGGCAATGATTTTGAACATTTCACAAATAACAGCTCTTATCATACAAGATGTAAAACCATAAATTGCCTTGAAGAAACCAGTAGGGGGATATGACGATACGATAGCTGATGCGTTTAGTGATGTATTTAGCAATAATAATAGTGCAACAACATTAAGTACGAAAATTGTAAAAATTATTTTAAGGGAGTTGAGGTAATGCTTATACTTGAAGGATATGAAAAATGGGCTGATTGGGAGAATTTTGAATCTCCAGAGGATTATACTGACGGAGTAGGCGACCCAAGAGATAACCTAAAACACCGTGGCTTAAAGCCAAACGCACCACCAGAGGCAGTAGCGGCATTTAACAACCACATAGCAGCCTACGAGCGAGCCTTTGGACCAGACTATTGGGACAGCCCCTAAAACAGCAACCCGCCGAACCCAGTTATAACATGGGGTTTGTTGTTAGCCAGGAAAACTCTCAGAGTGATGAGAGTTTTCCGTGTTGCACTTTTTAGAATGTAAGCAACTGACCTCGGAAAGGAGATGATTATCGTATGGGAATAAACTTAACAAACACTGACGGAGCAATAGCCACAATGGAAACAGCCCCTCATGAGGGCGTATTCATAAACAAGGAACGTTTGCCAGGTGTAACAGACTACAAAATCGAAAGTTGCACCGAGCATACCCTATTAACAATCAAATTGATTGTTAATAAATACTGTTATGACGATCGCTACAAAATTTTCGGAGCAGTTTTAGAATAAAAAAGGGGCAATACCTGCCCCACCTGTCTGCCGACACCTGCCCGCCGTCATGCGGGAGCAGGTAAACCTAAATTTTAACATTTGAAAGCGTCATTTTGTTTAATTTAGTGAATACTGTTTTAATTTCCTGTTCGACTTCTTTATATTTTCGAACAAGTTCTTCTGGCGATAAAGCAGTTAAATCCTCAGATTCTTGTAAATATAGCATTGTTAAGGCTTCCACTTTATTAGCAGGAAACGTTTTTAATGTTACATTCTCCATAATTGCATCTCCTAACTATGTGTAATCTTCAGTTTACATAAATAAAATTTATCAACTTCCTACGGCTGATAAATTAAGTATAGCATAAAGTTATACAAATGTAAAAGAGGAATTTCAATGAAAAAATTAGCAGCTTTCAGATTAACCGAAACATCGCTAAAATGGCTAAAAGAACACGCTAAAAAACAAGGTTTAAGCCAAACTGCTGTAGTGCAAACTTTCATAAATAACGCCATTCAAAAAGAAACTCAAACGGAGCAGACTATTGGGACAGCCCCTAGTGCGGCAACCCACCCAACCCAGCTGTAACACCTGCCCGCCTGCCTGTCGGCAGACAGGTCCCTGCCCGTCCGGCAGGCGGGCGGCAGGCGGG
>WRKG01000254.1 GCA_009778185.1 Bacillota bacterium | reverse complement strand
CCGCCCGTAGGGGCGACCGTCTTCGGTCGCCCGTTTGTGCGTTTCGATATTTCTGCAACATAGGCTTAAAGTTAATGACATTGATATTATCCGCCCGTTTTTATACAGCAACCTATTTTTAAGTTGTTCGAGTATAGTAAATCAAAACAAAAAAATCCCTAGGAGGGATTTTTTTTATTGCGGAGGCAGGATTTGAACCTACGACCTTCGGGTTATGAGCCCGACGAGCTACCGAACTGCTCCACTCCGCGTAAACTTGATTACAAAAAGTATTATATCACACAAAAAAACTTTGTGCAACTATTTTTGAAAAAAATTTTCAAAATTTTCAAAAAATTTTTTTGTGTACAAAAAGCCGATAATGTGCTATTATATCAGTATTCTAATTAAGTCTTCGAAGGAGGCATTTTATGCAAACAAAAATTTTAGGGGAAAAATCTATTCCCAACATTCCCTGGCAAGAAAAACCTGCCAATTACAACTCGCCCGTTTGGCGCTACAACGAAAATCCCATAATAAAAAGAAATTCATTACAATGTAGCAATTCCATCTTAAATAGTGCGGTTGTTTCGCTTAACGGTAGCGACAAATTCGCTGGCGTTTTTAGGGTTGACGACAAAGGTCGTTTTATGCGACTTCACGTAGGATTTTCCGACGATGCTGTCAACTGGAAATTAAGCGAAGAAAAAATCGAATGGATTAACGAAGACCCAAAAACGGCGGAAGCGAACACGTGGTATTACGGTTACGATCCGCGCGTTGTGTGGATTGAAGATAGATATTGGATTACATGGTGCAACGGTTACAAAAACAGCCCAACAATCGGCGTGGGATATACCTTTGATTTTAAGCAATTTTATCAATGCGAAAATGCGTTTTTGCCATTTAATAGGAACGGCGTATTGTTTCCACGCAAAATTGACGGAAAATATGTAATGTTCAGCCGTCCGTCCGATTCGGGGCATACACCTTTTGGAGATATTTACATTTCGCAATCGCCCGACATGAAATATTGGGGTGAACACAGGCACGTGATGTCGCCGCGCGGCAGTTGGGAATCCAAAAAAATTGGAGCAGGGCCAATTCCAATAGAAACAAGCGAAGGTTGGCTGTGCATCTATCACGGCGTTTTGGAATCGTGCAACGGTTTTGTGTACAGTTTTGGCGCAGCTATATTAGACATAAACGAGCCTTGGAAAGTAAAATACCGTTGCAACCACTATCTACTAAGCCCACAAGAAATTTACGAATGCGTAGGAGACGTACAAAACGTAGTTTTCCCATGTGCAACCCTATGCGATGCCAACACTGGAAAACTAGCCATATACTACGGTTGCGCCGACACACACGTAGGGCTAGCATTCAGCACCATCGACGAAATAATAGCCTACACAAAAGCAAATTCCTAAAACCTTGGGGCGCTGCCCCAAACCCCGCAAGGAACGCGTCCCTTGACCCGCTAATTTTTTATGGTTTTGGGCTTGTAAAAGCAAAGGTTAAAATTTGGGAAATTTTTTATTTGTCGGACGACATATAACGTAGGGGCGGATATTATCCGCCCGTTTTTTACACCAATTTGTGTTTTTCTACATCAATTTATGTTTTTTTACATCAATTTATGTTTTTTTACATCAATTTATATTTTTCTAAATCAATTTATATTTTTCTAAATCAATTTATATTTTTCTAAATCAATTTATATTTTTCTAAATCAATTTATATTTTTCTACATAAATTTGTATTTTTATACATCAATTCATATTTTTATACATCAATTTGTTTTGAAATTTTTCAAATATTACAAATAAAATCCCCCATGGATAAACAAACCCATGGGGAAATATTTTTATTCGCCTGTGCTATTAAGATATTCCTCTTGTTCGGCTGTTAGTTTGTCCAAGCCTAAACCCATTGCTTTAACTTTCATCATTGCAATATCTTCGTCAATTTCTTTCGGCACGTTGTATAAATCTGGCTTTAGAGATTTACCGTTTAGTGCTAAATATCTAGCACTCATGGCTTGTAGCGAAAAGCTCAAATCCATTATGTCCGCAGGATGCCCATTTCCTGCAACAATGTTTACTAATCTGCCGTCCGCTAATACGTTGATTGTGCGTCCGTCTGCTAATTTATAGCCCTCAATAAATGGTCGGCGCTCTTCAACCGATACGGCTAATTCTTGTAAATCGGGCTTGCTAAACTCCACATCAAAATGCCCAGAATTTGCCACTATTGCGTTGTTTTTCATTACTTCGTAATGGCGTTTTACAATTACATCTTTGCAGCCTGTAACTGTTACGAACAAATCGCCCTCTTTTGCGGCATCGTCCATGTTCATTACTTCGAAGCCGTTCATTGCCGCCTCTAATGCACGGTACGGATTTATCTCGGTAACAATTACTCTTGCACCCAATCCGCGGGCGCGTTCGGCTATTCCCGAGCCGCACCAGCCGTAACCAGCCACAACAAGCACCTTGCCAGAAAGCATTACATTTGTGCTGTACATAATTGCATCCCAGGTTGACTGTCCTGTACCGTGAACGTTGTCAAATAAATATTTGCTGTACGCATCGTTTACCGCAACCATTGGAAATTTTAATGAACCTTGCTTCACACGCGCACGCAGACGGTGGATTCCTGTTGTGGTTTCTTCGCTGCCGCCGATTAAATTTGTTGCATAATTTGCACATTCTGTGTGCAACAGCGAAACAAAATCGCCGCCATCGTCAATGATAATATCGGGCTTAAACGATAGCGTTTGCTTTAGATGTTCAAAATATTCGTCTTGCGTTGCGCCGTGGATTGCATAAACATTCACGCCCAAAGAGGCTAATCCTGCGCAAACGTCATCTTTGGTTGACAGCGAGTTAGAGCCAGTAACGGCAACTTCCGCTCCGCCAGCCCGCAAAACTAATCCCAAATAAGCCGTTTTCGCCTCAAGATGCACCGAAACAGCTATTTTCATGCCCTTAAAAGGTTGTTCCTTTTGGAAACGTTCCTCTATTTGTGTAAGCACTGGCATAAATTCTTTTACCCAGGCTATTTTTTTTAATCCCATTGGTGCTAAATTTGGATCTTTTATTATGCTCAATTTTTATTCCCCCAGTTTTATAATTTGGCAATATACCAAAACTTTAATTATAATTTCAATGTCAAAAAGGCGTGTCCGAAAAATTACGGTAACAAAGGAACACGCCCAAATTTATTTTATTCGGTTTATTCGTCAAAATCGCGTTCGTTGGCGTATTCTAAATCTTCGTCTTCGTGATCATCTTCGTCTTCGTCAACTTCGTCAACCCAAAAACCTTCGTCCATGTTGCGATGTTCGGAAATTAAACGTACTTTTTTAACGATAAGAGCAACCGTAACACCGACAGCAATAAGCACCAAAATAGCAGCTACAATAATTCCGATTGTGCGACATTCGTGCTTATTACAAAAATCTTTTTTAGTCATAAAAATCCCCTTTCAAAGTAGAAAAATAATAACCGTGCGCCCACCGTCGTCATTCCTTTCCAGGCGTAACCACAGCAGTTTGCTATTGCTAAGAACCCCAACGGCACATAAGGGAATTTACTTAGCGCTGCTTCCTTCCAGATCTGACGCGGTTCATAAAGCCTTATTGCGTTGGACTCAGCCGTCAACGCCACTTACTATGGGCAGACCCCACAAAAGAGGAGCCTAAAGTTGGGCATCACCCCTGCTATAGCGGATTGCAGGTACCAAGGAACCGCTACCTCCCCAGCTAGCACGGATAACTTATTATATTACACATAATTTGTTTTGTCAAACTTTTTTTATTTTTATTTTCAAAGTTTTTCAACATAATTTGCGTTACTTTTAATTTTAATGTATAATAAATTTGTACACTAAAAAAGAAAGGTGGTGCAACAGTGCATTACGTATACAACAAAAAAACCAACTTACTAGAACACGGTGCACCGCGCGACGGCGTTTTGGATAGACCCGATCCAAACCTGTTCCGCGATCAATTTCCTTATGACGAAGTGCCGAAAACCGTTTTTAATTACCGCCGTGTGCCAATGGATATGCCCGAAAATATTTGGATAACCGATACAACTTTTAGGGACGGTCAACAGTCTCGCGAGCCTTATACGGTGGAGCAGATTGTTCATATTTATAAAGCCTTAAACAGGCTTGGTGGTCCAAAAGGAATTATCCGACAAAGCGAGTTTTTTTTATACTCAAAACGAGATCGCGAGGCTTGCATAAAGTGCTTGGAACTTGGCTATCAGTTTCCCGAAGTTACTGGCTGGATTCGTGCCTCAAAAAAAGATTTCCAAATGGTAAAAGAATTGGGATTAAAAGAAACTGGAATTTTAGTCAGTTGCTCCGATTACCACATTTTTTTGCAAATGAAAAAAAATCGCCGTCAAGCTATGGAAGATTATTTAGCTGTAGTTCGTGAGTGCATTGAAACTGGCGTTCGTCCACGTTGCCACCTGGAAGACATCACTCGTGCCGATTTTTACGGCTTTGTTGTGCCTTTTGTTACCGAACTTATGAACCTTGCCAAAGAAACGGGAATCCCAGTCAAAATAAGGGCTTGCGATACCATGGGTTACGGCGTTACTTTTCCAGGTACGGTAATGCCACGCAGTGTGCAGGGCGTTGTTTACAACCTTACGCATCATGCAAATGTCCCGCACGAAATGCTCGAATGGCACGGTCATAACGATTTTTACCGCTCGGTTACAAATGCCTCTAATGCTTGGCTTTATGGTGCTAGTGGCGTAAATACCTCGCTTTTCGGAATCGGCGAACGTACAGGAAATACACCTCTCGAGGCGATGGTTTTTGAATATGCTCAACTTCGCGGTACGCTCGACGGAATGAACCCTCATGTTATCACCGAACTTGCCGAATATTATGAAAAAGTTATCGGTTATCATATTCCGCCAATGACTCCTTTTGTCGGCAAAAATTTTAATGTAACCCGTGCAGGTATTCATGCTGACGGATTGCTTAAAAATGAAGAAATTTATAATATTTTTGACACAACGAAAATTCTTAACAGACCGTGGCGCGTTATAATTTCTAATACATCGGGCGTTGCGGGCATTACTCATTGGATGAACTCGTTTTACGAAAAAACTTTTGATAAAAAAGATGCCGCCGTGCTTTTGGTAAAAGATTGGGTTGATTCCCAATACGAAAACGGCAGAATCACGTTAATCTCGGATGAAGAAATGGCAACCGTTACAAAGTTAGCTTTAGAGGAGGCTCTTACCATTGAATGATTTATCAATAAAACTGTTCTCGGATTTAGTACAAGAACAGCTTGAACGCATAACTAAAATGAAACAAAATGCAAAACCAACCGATTATTCCGCTCTAAACCCAATTATAATAGGAATTTGCGGCGGTGATGGAATCGGTCCGGCAATTACAAAAGCCGCGCAAAATGTTATGGCGTTTTTGCTAGAAAGTCAACTTAAAACTGGCAAAATTATCTTCAAAGAAATTATTGGCTTGACAATAGAAAATCGTGCCGCCGCAAAAATGGCGATTCCTGCGGACGTTTTGGAGCAACTAAAAAGTTGTCATATAATTTTGAAAGGTCCAACAACAACTCCGCAAGCTGGCGACAACTGGCCAAATATCGAAAGCGCCAACGTTGCAATGCGAAAAGAATTAGATTTGTTCGCAAACGTGCGTCCTGTGCGTGTACCAGAACTTGGCATCGACTGGATTTTTTTCCGTGAAAATACCGAAGGTCCGTACGCTGTGGGCAGCAAAGGCATAAACGTAACCGAAGATTTAGCCATCGACTTTACCGTAACCACAACGCAAGGCAGCGAGCGGATTATTCGCGCCGCATTCGAGCACGCCGCGCAAAACAACAAAACAAAAGTTACCGTGGTTACAAAAGCCAACGTCATAAAAACCACCGACGGCAAATTTTTGGATATTGCCAAACGCATCTCAAAAGAATATCCGCAAATTACTTTGGATGACTGGTACATTGACATTATGACAGCAAAGTTGATTGACGAAAAACGCCGCAAGGATTTTCAAGTGTTAGTTATGCCTAACTTGTACGGAGATATTCTCACGGACGAAGCGGCGGAATTTCAGGGCGGAGTTGGCACGGCTGGCAGTGCAAATATTGGCAATCAGTACGCTATGTTCGAAGCGATTCACGGCTCTGCACCGAGAATGGTCGCCGAAGGACGAGATATTTACGCCGATCCCGCAAGTATGTTGCGAGCCGCCGCTATGTTGCTGGCTCATATTGGTTGCCAAAACGAGGCGACTGTTCTCACTAAAGCACTGGATATTTGCACAGTTTCCGAGCGAAAATTAGTTATTACTGGCAGAGATACTGGCTGTACGTGCAATCAATTTGCCGATTATGTTATGCAAACCTGCAAATCATTATGGACGGTGTAAAAAATGATTTCTAAAAATGTTAAAAATGCTAAAAAAGATATAAATAACCAAAAAGGTAAATTTATTGCTATCGAAGGAATTGACGGCAGCGGCAAAACAACGCTTATCCAAAAGTTGGGAGAATATTTTACAGAAAATCAGTTGCCACACAAAATCACCAAACAGCCAACCGACAAAGAAACAGGACAACTCATTCGAAAAGTACTAAACGGCAAAGTTTACCTACCAGAGGAATCCATTGCGTTACTTTTCGCCGCCGACAGAGCCGTTCACATTAAAGAGGATATTTTGCCAAAATTAGAGGAAAATGTCCACGTAATTTGTGATAGATATTTGTATTCGAGTATAGCTTATCAAGGTACAGCACTTCCAATAGAGGTTGTGTTTGCATATAATCAACGTTTTTTTATAGTACCCAATTTAACAATATTTATAGATACCGCTCCCGAAGAATGCGAACGGCGTATTGCCGCAACTCGCCCAAACCGTGATATTTACGAACGTCCCAAACACGCAAAAATAATCCGCAAAAAATACCTCGAAGCATTCGAACTTTATTCTGAAATTATGCCAGTTTCCATAATTGACGGCAACCAACCAACCGATACAGTTTTTTTGACAACCTTAAAATTGCTGCAAACTTTGGGATTGTAAATTGAAAAGGTAATAAAAATGTGAATCGTTATTTGGGAAAATTGCACTTGACAAAATTGCATTTGACAAAATGCGAAAAATTGCACTTGACAAAATTGCATTTGACAAAAATTTGAAAAATTGCATTTTTCAAAACGTAGGGGCGGATAATATCCGCCCGCAAGCCACAAATTGGCAATTTTCAACAAATGGGCGAATTTTTAACAAACGATAAATTTCGTCAAGCGGCAAATTTATTCAAACGGCGAATTTTCAACAAACGATAAATTTCAACAAACGGGCGAATTTTCTCAAACGGCAAATTTCCTCAAACGATAAATTTCGTCAAACGGCGAATTTTCAGCAAACATCGAATTTCAGCAAACGGGCAGGTAATATCCGCCCCTACGTTCCATTACCCTGTACCATTAAAAAAATATCGGGTCAAGGGACGCGTTCCTTGCGGGGTTTGGGGCAGAGCCCCAAGGTTTTAGGTTTTAATTTTTTAGAAAGGGCTTTTTTGTTTATATGAATGTTGAGAGTGTTTTGATATGGTTGCAGACTTTTGTTATAGTGATTGTTTTTGTTGTGTTGTTTGCAAATAGATATAGGGAAAGAATCCGAGTTAAAAAATTGGTAAAGGAGCAAACGCAAACGCTCGAGTTGGAGAGTGCAATGTTGCACAGCATTTTTGAATCTGCGCCCGATGTAATGTTTTTTATGAATACAAATTTGGAGTACATTCGAGTAAACAAAGCCTTTGAACAAATGTTCAACGCTAAAGCGGAAGATGTTTTGGGCAAAACTACCGCAAATGCCCTAAATTTACCGCCAGAAACCGCCGCAAATTTTAATAAATTGGAAATGTACGTTCTGCACGAACAAAAGTCAACTGTCTCGGAAGACCATATTCCCTTGCCAGACGGCTCGATGGGCGTTTACGAAACTAAAATTGTTCCAATGTTGGATAAATCGGGCGATATTGCTGGCTTGGTCGGCTTGTCCCGCGATATTACAATGCGTAAACTTACCGAAGAGGCGTTCGAAAGCTCGCTAAAAGCCAAAACTTCTTTTATTGCCAATATGAGCCACGAAATTCGCACGCCGATGAACAGCATTATTGGCTTTTCCGAGTTGGCACTTTCCGATACAAAAAACCCAAAAGTAAAATTGCATTTAAGCAGAATAATGGAAAATTCTAACTGGCTTTTGCACATAATAAATGATATACTAGATATGTCCAAAATTGAATCGGATAAAATTGACTTGGAAAATATCCCCTTTAATATGGAAGAACTTTTGTTACAATGTCAAACGTCCGTGCAAAACCGTGCTATTGGCAAAAATATAAACCTCTCGTTTGTTACAGATATTCCCAACGATAACAGGCTGTTTATGGGCGATCCAATCCGCTTGCGGCAAATTGTAACTAATCTTGCGGTTAATGCCGTAAAATTTACCAACGTTGGCGGAGTTTACATAGCTGTCAAAGTTGTTGAAAGTATCGGCAGCATTCGCAAAGTCCATTTTGAGGTGCGCGATACGGGAATCGGCATGAACAAAACCCAGCTAAAATATATCTTCGAGCCGTTTATGCAAGCCGATGTTAGCATAACGCGCAAATACGGCGGTACAGGTTTGGGATTGCCCATAGCCAAAAATTTTATCGATTTAATGGGCGGCACTTTGGAAGTAAGCAGTATTCCTGGCGTTGGCAGTAATTTTAGCTTTTCGTTGACTTTCGAAACCGTTACAAAAAAATCCCAAGTTAAATCTATCTTAAAAGATTTGAAAACGCTTTCTGCACCAAACTTCGATGCCGATATTCTTGTCTGCGAAGATAACGACATGAACCAGCTAGTTATACAAGAACATTTGGCTAGAATTGGGATAAATCCAACAATAGTCGAGGACGGCAAAAAAGGGCTTGACGAAGTGGAACATCGCAAAAATAATAACTTGCCACCGTTCGATTTGATTCTTATGGATGTTCATATGCCCATAATGGACGGGCTTGAGGCAACTACAAAAATTTTAGCTTTGGGCGTGGAAACGCCAATTTTAGCAATGACCGCAAACGTAATGTACAACGACATTGAAACATATCGCAAGCACGGCATGATTGATTGTATAGGTAAACCGTTTACTAGCCAGGAACTTTGGACTTGCATAGTTAAATACGTTGACCAAAAAAAATAATAATGAGGTAATAATATGGCAGAATATAAACCACCAATTTTAATTGTAGACGATGATAAGCTGATAATATCGGCTATAACCACTATGCTTGAACAATATTTTGACATAAAATCTGCAACCAGTGGCGAACAAGCACTTAAAATTTTGAACAATTACAAGCCAAGTTTAATTTTATTGGATATAACTATGAGTGGCTTAAACGGCTTTCAAGTTATCCGCCAGTTACGCGAAAATAAATCGGAAATTCCTGTTATTTTTTTAACAGCCCATTCTGATACACACACAAAAGAAGTTGCCGCAAAATTTGGCGTATTAGATTTTATTATCAAGCCTTTTGACGAAAGTTCATTGCTAAATTGCATATTCAAATACTTAAAGCCCACAAAGGAGGCACCCAAAATGGATAATAGAACTTCTTTATTATTGGTTGACGATGATATTATGATAATTTCAACTTTGAAAAAAATACTCGCACCTTTTTACGATTTATCGGTTGCCAACAGCGGCGAAGAGGCACTTTCAGCAGTAAAAACGGTTCGTCCCGATTTAATTATATTGGATATAACTTTAGGCGGAATCACTGGCTTTGACGTAATTAAACAACTAAAAGTTGACTACGATACAAAAGATATTCCCATAATATTTTTAACCTCGCACACAAACCGTGGCTACGAAGAGCAAGGGCTTGCTTTAGGTGCTGCCGATTATATTCACAAGCCGTTTGTTCCCGAAATTGTTCGCTTGCGTGTAAAAAATCAAATTCACATGATAAACCAACTGCGCGCAATCCAAGAATTAAGTTTGACCGATACTTTGACAGGTGCGTTTAATCGGCGTTATTTTGACGATAGATTGGATTTAGAATGGCGGCGCGCTATTCGCCACGAGGCACATATCGGCTTTTTAATACTAGATATTGACGATTTCAAACACGTTAATGATACTTATGGGCATTTGGTGGGCGATGTTGTGCTGAAAAATTTGGTAACCGCAATTACACCCTGCATAAGCCGAGCCGCCGATTTACTGGCTCGTTGGGGCGGCGAAGAGTTTGCCGTTATTTTGCCAGGAACGCATCTTACAGGCACAACTGTTGTAGCAGAACGCATCCGCAAAGCAGTTGAAGGCTGCAAAAATTCCCAAAACTACAGTGGCAACGACGATATTTACGTAACTGTTAGCATTGGCGTAAACAATACAGTTCCCACAACGCAAATATCAATGGAAAGTTTTATTTATCAAGCCGACCGCGCGCTGTACATGGCAAAACAACAAGGCAAAAATCGCATTGCTATAGCATCAAAAGAATGGTAAAATTTTGGCGTTGCCATTTTTTGAAATGTGGTTAGATTACGTTATAATCAAATTTTATTTTTTATTTTATTTGTTGCAAAACTAAAATAAGTGTTGTATAATAAATTTATTAGTTTAGAATTTTTGAGGGGGTGTAATATATGTTGACAAGTGCATATTATTACAAGTTTTACCGACCGTACATGATAAGCAATGCTAATAAGGAAAGTAGCAGGGATAATGGCAGGAAGCCGAAAATTGCCGAAATGACCCCTCGTAACAGACTAGATAGCGGCTTTATGCTCGTGCTTAATAAATCCTTAAATTCCGAGATAGTTGATTATGCGCGGAATGTTTCGCAAGGTATAACAGGTTTCAAATCTAGCGTGCGCTCCACTTTGATTAGTATGAACAATTTGGGAATGAACGCTGTTTATGACGGTTATGAAGACGCTCGAGATAACGTTGAAGAAAATTTGTCCACCTTGGTTGACCGATTTAACGAAAGTACCGACTTTTTAGATAAGCAAAACCAAAGTCAGGACTTAAAATCGTACTCCAACGATTTACGTGGACGTGCAATACAAGGACAAGATCGCCTAAAATTGCTAGGTATATCCGTTTCGGATGACGGAAACGCCATGCTGTTTAATCCCGATGTTGTCAAAAGTCTTTCGCAACTAGAACTTCACGCCGCAATCGGTACAAATATGCAAACTTTTTACAGTTTACATCAAACTACTTCTGATGTTTTAGTTGAACCATTATCTACTCATATGCCATTTAAGGGGCTTAGCTACCATTTTAATTATCAGCTTGGTCGCATGGTTGAAGATGGCTTTAATGTCATCGAAGCTGGCATGATTGTAGATAGGTTGGTGTAATCATGACGTTAGCCACCATTTTTACGATACTTTTGGGCGTTGGTGCTGGTTATACCGTTATTGCGTTTTTGTTGGGCGAATTTTTGGGACATACTGACGTTGACATCGCCAATATTTCGCCCCTTAAACCAACTGTTATTGCCGCTTTTATTACCGTATTTGGCGGAGCGGGCTTGGTTTTGTTGCAATTTGTAAATGAGATTACCGCCCTGCCACTGGCTGGGCTTATTGCATTGGCGATTGCTACTGTTATCTACCGTTTTATTATTGTGCCTTTAACCAAAGCCCAAAATACAACTGTTGTCGCACAGCAAACGCTTATAGGTTGTCAAGCGGAAGTTACCGAAAAAATTCCGCAAGGAAATTACGGTAAAATTACCTACAAAGTAAAAGATAACATTTACACCGCACCCGCTAAATCGGAAGACGGCACAGAAATAGCCAGAAATTCTCGTGTAGAAATTGTACACATCGAAAAAAATACTTATTACGTGCGAGTATTTTAATAAAAAATCAAAAATAAAGGAGACGTTAAAATGATAGCGTTAGATTCAGGTGTAATTTTTATTATTGTAATTGTTTTGGCGGTGCTTTTTCTGCTAATTGTGGGAATGTTTGCATTATGGAAAAAAGTTCCGCAAGATAAAGCCATGGTTGTTACAGGCTTAAAAAAGCGTGTAATTTCGGGCGGCGGCGGATTTGTTGTGCCAATTTTTGAACGCACCGACCGCATTTCTTTGGAAAACAAAAAAATTGAAGTTAAAATTAGCGGCGCACTAACCGAACAAGGCGTTGGAATAAACGCTGATGGCGTGGCTGTTATCAAGGTAAAAGGCGATCGCGAATCCGTGCTTGCTGCAATCGAGCAATTTAACACTGGCAACGAAAACAAAACTATCGAAGTTATTGCAGGCATAACAAAGGACGTTTTGGAAGGCAAATTGCGCGAAATTATTTCTAAAATGACGGTGGAAGAAATTTACAAAGACCGTGAAAAATTTGCATCCGAAGTGCAGGGCGTTGCTGCAATGGATTTAGCCGAAATGGGATTAGAAATAAAAGCGTTCACAATTCGGGATATTTCCGATGACAACAGCTATTTGCAAGCGTTGGGTCGCAAGCGTATATCCGAGGTAAAACGGGATGCAATGATTGCCGAAGCCGAAGCGGGCAAAGAGACGAAAATTCGCACATCGGAAGCGAACCGTCAAGGCGAAAGTGCAAGGCTTGTTGCCGAAACGCAAATCGCCGAGGCCGCCAAAGAAAAAGACTTGAAAGTGCAAGCCTACCGCAAAGAGCAAGAAGTGGCAAAAGCCGCCGCCGATCTTGCCTACGAAATAGAATCTAACAAAGTCAAAAAAGAAGTAACCGAAACGCAAATGCAGGTTGAAATTACAAAAATGAACAAAGAGATAGAATTAGCCGAACAAGAGGCTCTTCGCAAGGAGCGCGAACTTGAGGCGACCGTTGTAAAACAGGCGAACGCAGAAAAATATCGTATCGAAAAAGATGCAGAAGCTCAACGTTATCGCAACGAACAAGAGGCTAAAGCCCGCTCCGAAGCGATTCGGTTGGAGGGAACAGCCAAAGCGGATGCCAAGCGACTCGAAGGTATGGCAGAGGTTGACATTATCCGCGAAAAAGGCGCAGCCGAGGCGGAATCCATGATGAAAAAAGCCGAGGCGTTCAAACAGTACAACGATGCGGCTGTTACTCAAATGATTATCGAAAAATTGCCCGATATGGCAAAAGCCGTCGCAGAGCCACTTAGCAAAACCGAAAAAATCGTTATCATCGACCAGGGCGGCAAAGGCGGCGAAGGTTCGGGAGCATCCAAGGTTTCGGGCTATGTTACCGATATAATTACCACGTTGCCACAAACGGTCGAGGCACTTACGGGCATTGATATTTGGGAAAAAATTAGAGGTGGACAAAAATTGGTCGCCAATTCCGCCAACTCACTTGAAGAGAGCAATTAAACGATGGCTAAAAAATTTATACAAGAACTTTACATTGACCATTTGCGATACCCGTCAAAGGGTATCGCATTTTTGGATGCCGAAAAACTTGACAAAAATGGCAAAAATGACGAAAATAGCAATTTGACCAGTGCAACAAATTGCGAATCATTGGAAATATTGGAAGAATTTCAAGCGAAAACGGAAAAATCTCAAGCGGAAAAACCCTGTAAAATTGAGGTAAATAACACTTTGCCAGGGCAAATTGTAACGGCAGAATGCACACGCAAAAAAAAGAAATTTGTTGGTCGAGTTATTTCCGTGAACAAGCCTGCACCGCAAGAAATACCCGCAAGTTGTCCAAGTTTTGGCGTTTGCGGCGGCTGCACTTTTTTGAATATTCCATATGAATACGAATTAGAATTGAAAAAGCAAAATGTTTTAAGGTTGTTAAAAAATTTGGGAAATGTCAACTCTGCGAACGGTGCGGAAATATACGATTTTAGCAAGGTTGAAATTGTTCCCTCGCCGAATGTTGAGGGCTATCGTAACAAAATGGAGTTTTCTTTTGGAGATGCGGCAAATTTCAAAATTGCCGAAAATGCCGAAACTGCTGAAAAACAAAATTTTTCGCTATCGCTGGGAATCCGCAACCGCAACCGCAATTATGAAGTTACGCAACCCAAAAATTGCGTTCTAGTCAACCAAGATTTTATGGATATTGTGGCGGCAACCTTAAAAATTTTTTCGCAAACATCCGAAACTTTTTATCACAGAATGCGACACACTGGCAATTTACGTTATTTGGTTGTGCGCCGTGGCGAGTTTACCGACGAAATTTTAGTAAATTTGGTTACAACATCTAAAATTGAAAATAGCAATTTACAAAATTGGTTGGCGGAATTATTGCGGTTGCCATTAAAAGCCAAAATTGTTGGAATTTTGCATACCGCAAGCGATTCCGTTGCAGATGCTGTTATTCCCGAAAATACAAGCCTTTTGCATGGTCAAAATTTTTTCACGGAAAAAATTTGCGAACTCAATTTTGATATATCTCCGTTTGCCTTTTTTCAGACAAATTCGAGCGGTGCGGAATTGCTCTACAACACCGTAACGGAATTTGTAAATTTGTCAACTGTTGAAAATGTAAACCCTGCAATTTACGATTTGTATTGTGGAACGGGGACAATTACGCAATGTTTGTCGAAAAGGGCGAAAAATGCGGAAAATTTGGGAAATTTGGGAAACTCTCCAAAAATAATAGGAGTTGACATTGTAGCAGAATCAATAGAAATGGCAAAACAAAATGCAATAAAAAACAACTTGACAAATTGCAAATTTATAACAGCAGATGTATTGCAATTTTTGGAAGAAAAATTGCAAAATATCAACCTTGAAAATGCGGGAGATATTTCAGATTTTTCGAAAAGCATTGCAGTTGTCGATCCGCCACGAGATGGGATTCATCCAAAGGCATTGACACGGCTGTTGGCGTTAAATATTCCAACAATAATTTATATTTCGTGCAAGCCAACATCTTTAGCCCGAGATTTGCTCGCCTTTTTTGATGTTGACTATAAAATAACAAATTTGCGGTTGCACGATATGTTTCCCAGAACGCCGCATATTGAAACGGTTTGTTTGTTGCAGAAGTAAATTTTTGTGAATGCAAAAACCTAAAACCTCGGGCGCCCGCCTGCCGGACGGGCAGGCTGCCCGAACCCGCAAGGACGCGCGCGCCCTTGACCCGCATTTTTTGTTAAGTGGATTTACTATAACATTGTAATTTTGCCAATGTTGGCATATTGCAGAATTTGAAAATATTGCGGGATTTGGAAATATCGCAGAATTTGGCAAAAACGGGCGGATAATATCCGCCCGTTTTTTTTTGAAATTTTAGTATATATTAAAATTCCCAAACATCCTAATGCTTAAAATGCCGAACGCCAGTAAAAAACATTGAAATTCCATGATTATTGCAAGCATCGATTGAGGCTTGGTCGTTTTGCGAGCCGCCTGGTTGGATTATTGCGGCAATTTTGGCGGTTGCACAGGATTCCACTACATCGGGAAATGGGAACATTGCATCGGAGGCTAAAACTGCTCCGTTGGCTTTTTCGCCAGCTCTGGAGATTGCCGCTTGTGCCGCCCAAATTCTGCTAACTTCGCCGCCGCCTTGTCCTAGAAGTTTGCCGTCTTTTGCCACAACGATTGCGTTCGATTTAACGTGCTTGACAACTTTCATTGCAAAAATTAAATCCGCTTTCACTTGTTCGGAAACGTCAACGCCAGCAACAAGATTAAACGGCTCTTTTTCAATGTCGCTTGTGTCCGATTCTTGTATTAACAAACCTGCGCCCACGCTTTTTAGCTCCATTGGGCTATTGGCAAAGTTGGACAAAACCAACAACCGCAAATTTTTCTTTTTGCGTAAAATTGCCAAAGCGTCCTCCGAAAAACTGGGTGCAATGATTACTTCTAAAAAAATTTCGTGCATTTTTTTTGCCGTATTTTTGTCCACTTCGCAGTTAAATGCGATTATTCCGCCAAAAATTGACATCGGATCGCATTCGTAAGCTGCCGAAAACGCCGAAAATGCGTCCGCACCCAATGCAACTCCGCATGGCGTGGAATGTTTTACCGCAACACAAACAGGGCTTGAAAATTCGCTTGCCAAAGCCATCGCCGCATGAGTATCCGCAATATTATTGTAAGAAAGGGCTTTTCCGTTGAGAATTTTCGCTTGCTCGATGCCCACAACGCCAGGAATTTCCGAAGAATAGTAGGCGGCTTTTTGATGCGGATTTTCTCCGTATCTCATGCTGTCGAGTAGGTCAAAAGTCAACGTTAAAGTTGGCGAAAATCCGTTGTCGTTTGTCAACCTTGCTAAATAGTTTGCTATATGAGAATCGTATGCCGCAGTGTACGCAAACGCCTTTGCAGCCAGCTTGTAACGATAATCGTTATCTATTGTTGCGGCGGCGGCACGTTTCACAAGTTCATCATAATCGGAAGAATCGGTTACAACGGCGACATATTTGTAATTTTTGGCGGCGGCACGTATCATTGTTGGACCACCGATATCGATATTTTCTATTGCGTTTTCCAAAGTGTGGTTTTGCTTGGAAATAGTCGCTTTGAACGGATATAAATTTACAACTAAAATATCGATATTGGGAATTTTATGTTTTTGCATAGTTGTGGCGTGTTCAGCGTTATCACGAACGCCCAAAAGTCCGCCCGAAATTCGCGGATGCAGGGTTTTCAAACGACCGTCCATGCACTCGGGAAACTCGGTTATATCTTCCACCGAGATATTGGCGACGTTGCTATCGGTTAAAGCCTTGGCAGTTCCGCCAGTAGAAATTATCGTGTAACCCGCCAAAATAAGCCCTTGTGCCAATTCGATTAAATTAGTTTTGTCGCTAACGCTGATTAGTGCGTATTTTTTCATAAAAAATCCTCCTAAAACATCTGATTAGTTTGTGCGTTTATTAAAAATGGCGATTCGTAGCCCTCAACAAATATGCGGTAAAACGGAACGGCGTACACATTTGTTGGAAAATAGCCCTCTCGCAAGCCCGACATAGTTTGAAAATACGCAATATCCATATGATTTATCAAAATTGTTTCGGCATTTTGCATTCGGATATTTTGCATAAAGGTAAGCAAAGCCTCATCGGAGCCGACCAAATTTTGCGGTAGATACACAAATCCCAAAGGAACGCCATATTGAATGTCAACCTCTTCTATAACGATTGTGTCGGCGTTGTCGCTGGTAACTAAAAATTCCACAAAATTTGTATGTATTATCTGCCCTTGATATTCTTGACGATAAAAGACACGCAAGCCGCCACGGCGGGCTAATCTTGTGCTATTTATGTCAAGTATAAAATTGGGATAATATGTATCTATAAAAGTTTGGGTTATTTCGGCGGCGGCGGCGACTTCGGGAACGCCGATAATATCGTGTCCTGCGACAAAAGCGATATATCCGTTTGAGATAGTCAACCGAGAATTTTCCCAATAAAACTCATCGAAGTTAGCATCTGTCAAGTGGGATATTCGTGCATTTGGCGGAAAAAACATCTCTAAAAGTTGGTCAACATCATAATTATAGTTGTCCAGTTGCAAATCGCGCATTGGCGAAAAATTGCGAACCAGTTCGTTGCCCAAAATTATATTATTATTGGCAAGCACCACATTTAGAGCGGTTTCTCTTTCAACGGTCAAATTATGCACTTCCGTTTCAATATTTATCAGCACCGCCAACACAACATTTGTAACAACCAAAAAAACAATAATAAGATTTTTAGCCCTTTCCCAACGCATAAAGTCAACTCCTTTTTACAACATTAAAACCGTGGGCTCTGCCCACACCCGCAAGGGACTTCGCCCCTTGACCCCGTAACTTTTTTATTGTTGGGGTTTTGTAATGGCAAGGGGATATTGGCGGTATGTTGAATTTTATTTGCAATTTTTATCTATCAGATAATGTCCATTACTACGGTTATCGGTTCGTAGGGGCGGATATTATCCGCCCGTGTTTTACCTCAACCCTGTTTCCATGTATTGGAATGTGATAAAAATTTCGGCACGGGTCATAATTGCGGTTGGGCGAATGTTGGGTGGACCAAATAAAAAGCCACGATCCACCAATACAGCGATGGAATCTCTTGCCCAACCTGCAATGCTTGCCTGGTCAGAAAACCTTGACAAAGTTTGCTCTACATTAAGGTTGCTAAAATATTGAACATCAAAGCTGCTGTTTGGCAACCGCAAAAGTAAATTTAGCAAAATTCGGCTTGCCTCTTGCCTTTGAACGGGTTCATCTGGCATAAAAGGCACATTTCCGCCAATCATTCCCATTTGTGCCAATGAGTGCAACGAGGGCAAAAGTGGGTGATCTTCAGCAACGCCGATAATAGGCAAGGCTTGTCCGTCATAGGAAAATCCCAAATTTGCGAGGGTTGCGTAATTTGCCGTTATCCAACGTTCCAAATATGCCGCAAATTCGCCCCTTGTAATTTGTTGATCGGGAAAAACGGGTTGATTACTTTGCAAATTTCCCGTTAAACCACGGTTGAATGCGTATAAAATGGCACTTTCTGCCCAATGTCCCGCTATATCGGATGGTCCCGCTGTTTGAGGAATCGGCGGCGGTTCGGGCGTAGGAATCGGCGTAGGTTCGGGCGTTGGTTCAGGCGTGGGAATCGGCGTAGGCTCGGGCGTT
>WRKG01000253.1 GCA_009778185.1 Bacillota bacterium | reverse complement strand
AAGGTTTCCCCTTTTCCAGTAATATTTGCCATTTTTATTATATCACTTGGATCTGGGATTGCCTTGTTTTTTGTTACCTATCTATTGTATCTCAACAATTTGAAAAAATTTTGGATTTTTTTAACTTATACTCGAACAACTTAAAAATAAATTCATATCCTAAATATTTTGAATTGCCAAATCAAAAATGCTATAATATAAAAAATGGAGGTATTTCAATGGAAATAAAAATTTTGCTAGTTGAAGATGACGAAAATATATTAAAATCGGTTGCAACTTTTTTGGAAGCGGCAGGCTACAAAGTTGACATTTGCGCAGACGGCGATATTGCAATGGAGAAAATTCACGAAAATATATATAATTTAGCAATTATCGATATAATGTTACCAGGAACAGACGGACACGCAATTTTGAAAGAATTGCGAAATCTTAATAATACGCCTGTGATAATTTTGTCGGCGTTATCGGACGATGTTAATCAAATAAAATCGTTTGACAACGAGGCGGACGATTACGTTACAAAGCCGTTCAAAATACAACTTTTGCTAAAACGAGTTGAGGCACTTTTGCGTCGTAGCGGAGCGGTATCAAAAGAATTTAATTATGAAGGAATTTGCCTGTATTCCGAGGAATATCGAGTAATTTACGAGGGCAAAGAGATTCCATTAACCATAAAAGAGTTCGAAATACTTTCACTTTTGGTGCAAAATAAAGGTCGCACGTTGTCGCACGACACAATATTATCGCATATATACGGCTACGATTTTGATAGATTAGAAAACACAATTCAGGTACACATAAAAAATATACGTGCCAAATTGCCGATAGATATAATCAAAACCGTGAGAAGTGTAGGGTATCGAGTTGAGTAGTTGAGTAATAGGGGGTTTTATTTGGGATTATTTAGGAGGGTTTGTAGTTTTTGCAAGCGTTATCAGCAATAGCTCACAATTATCAAATTTTTGTATTAAAATACTATCAACAGATTTTGGAAGATATTTTTCAGTATTATATATTGGGATTATTATTGATATTAAAGGTTGCATTTTTAGCAACTCCTTTCGTTTTTGTCGCAAACTTCGTCATAATGCGGATAAATCCGCCTATTATCGCAAATCCAGCGGTGCATATCTTCAACCATTTTTTTGTAATGCCTCCTTGATAAATTGGGTGGTTAGCAACGCTTGCATTATTTGCTCAACGTCCAAACGGCGAGTGTTATCAGAATTAAACTCATCAATTTGTGAAACTTCCGTTTTGCCGTCTTCGATAAACTGCTCATAATTAAGCGTGCGATTATCCGCAGGAACTCGGTAAAATCCGCCTAAATCCTCGGCGTGCAGACTTTCCTCTTTGGTAAGCAACGTTTCGCAATTTTTTTCTCCGTGCCGAACGCCGATATATTCCACTGGATTATCCGCATTAAACAGCTGTTTTAAGGCTTCCACTAAATCGCCGACCGTGCAAGCTGGAGCTTTTTGTACCATTAAATCGCCAGGTTTAGCATTTTGGAACGCAAAAAACACCAAATTAACGGCTTCATCCAAATTCATTAAAAATCGTGTCATTGCGGGATCGGTTACTGTGATTGGGCTGCCCGCTTTTATTTGGTTGACAAACAGCGGAATCGCCGAACCGCGCGAACACATTACATTTCCGTAACGAGTGCCGCAAATCAGCGTATTTTCCGCAATACGAGATTTCGCTATAAACACACGCTCCATCATTGCTTTGCTCATTCCCATTGCATTTATGGGATATGCGGCTTTGTCGGTTGACAAGCAGACGACTTTTTTAACGTTCGCCGAAATTGCGGCTTGCAGAACGTTATCCGTGCCGATAACGTTAGTCATAACAGCCTCCATTGGGAAAAACTCGCAGGACGGCACTTGCTTTAATGCGGCGGCGTTAAACACGTAATCAATGCCTTTCATTGCGTTCGCAACACTTTCATAATTGCGAATATCTCCCAAATAAAATTTTATTTTGTTGTTTCTAAAAGTGCGGCGCATATCGTCTTGTTTTAATTCGTCCCGCGAAAAAATGCGTATTTCTTTGATGTTTTCGGTCAAAAGATACTTTAGCACAGCGTTCCCAAAAGAGCCTGTGCCGCCAGTTATTAAAATGCTAGCGTTTTCAAACATTGTTAAACCCTCCTAGTTATAATTCTATCCTAGTCTATATTTTACAAATTAAAATTTAGTTTATCTCGCAATTCTTCCAATCGTGGATAATTGGGAAAAATATCAAGCCCAGTTTCAACGGCATTTTTGGAATCCTCGGTTAAGCCTAAATGGTAGCCACAAATGGCAAGTATAACATATTGCTCTGGCGTGGAGATTGTGCTTTCAAATAATTGAATTACCGTATCGAGAGCCTGTTCAAAGTTGCAAGTGTAAAGCAGTTTTCGGGCGGTGCGTTCGGTTTCTAGGTAATTTAGCAAATCGTAGTTGACAATTTGTGGATGCTCTGCGGATAAATTTTTGTAGGTTTCAAAGCCGATTCTGTAGGGATTTTTGTAGTTTAGCAAAGCGTTAGTTATTTCTAATTTAAGTTGGTCGAACGAAATTGTTTGATCACTTAACGCCAAATATAATTTTACTACAGGATTGTCAAAATTACTAGATATTTCGTTATTTTGGATTATATAAATTATCGTGTTAAATATCGCATTGTCAACTTCGGATAAACGGTTCGATATAATTGCCGTTTCCAATATTATGTCATCGTAATAGTTGGTTATTATGTCAATGTTTTCGGCTGGCGTGTTTTTGTTGTTGAATGCAAATATATTTGTTAATTGCAATTTTTCCAAATAATCTACCCTAATTATAGAAAGCAACGATAGGCGATATTCGTCCAAAAGATTCCATTTAGCAAATAAATTTTTGTATCCTGTATAAAATTCGTTAAACATATCGTGTTCGTATGGATAATATTTTTTACTGCTGACATTAAAATTTTCGTCTTCAATATTTTCGTAAATTAAGCCATTGTACAAATTTTTAGGATAACAAGATGCCGAAGTTATGTCGTTTGCTATATGCAAATTCATTAAATAATCCGCACCATACAAATCTTCTCGGAAGCGATATTTGTTGATTATAGATAATTTATAAACGTTTATTGGATTTCTCACTAAACCTAATCGTAAAAATTCGCTGTATTGTTGCTCTATTTCCGATTTTCCAATTATTTTCAACGGAGATGTCATAACAGTTGCTTGAGTATTTGCTCGTATGATGTTTTGGTCATTATCGCAAACATGGCTTGACATATTGATAAAAATTATATCGTAATCGTATTCTTCGGCTTGCTCGGCTATTTTTTCGAGAGCATTTGGTTCTAATATATCGTCAGAGCCGCCAAACATAATGTATTTTCCGTGAGATTGTTCTAATCCCAAATTAAAGCCAGAATAAACGCCGCCATTTTGCTTGTGAAATGCTCGTATACGAGAATCCGCCATTGCATAATCGTCAATAATTTGCGGACAAGAATCCGTTGAGCCATCGTTTATTAGCAATAATTCCCAGTTGTCAAATTGTTGCGTTAATACACTTTTAACAAAATTTGGTAGATATTTTTCGGTATTGTAAACGGGTATTATTATCGAAATCAAAGGTTGCATTAAAAAGTCTCCTTTTCGGTTGTAAAAACTTTTTCAAAAAAAGTGTCGGGTTTAGCTTTGTCAAATTGTTCGCTTGCCCAAATTATGGTTATCAAATCGTCTTCGCCAGTGTTTACAAGCGAATGAATATATCCTGGCGGAATGTCCACCACGGTTAAATTTTTGCCGTCAACAGGATATTCCGTAATGTTTTGCTCGCCAACCTTGCGAAAATTTATCACACCAGAGCCGCTTACAGTCAAAAATTTTTCTATTTTAGAATGATGCCAATGATTGCCTTTTATATAGCCTGGTTTTGTTACATTTACAGAAACTTGTCCCATATTATTTAGTTTTATAAACTCGCTAAAATGACCGCGTTCATCGGAATGATTTTGCAAAGGATAACTAAAATTGTTCAAATAACTGCAATATGTGCTGTACAGCTTGTAAATTAAGCTATTGCTTAAATTCGGCGTTTCAAGATTTTGGCGGCTTTCGTTGAAACTGTACAAAAGTTCTGCTAAATTTCCCAAAGTTATGTTATATTGAGGGTTTACATAACAAAAGCCGCTTTCAGTTTCGCCATCCAAAATTTTTGTAAAATTTTCGCAACAGTCATCTATATAAAGCAAAGTCAATATAGTTTCTTCGTCATTTATTTTTATTGGAAGATTATTAGCGATATTATGACAAAATGTAGCGACAACGCTGTTATAATTGGGTTTACACCATTTTCCAAAAATTCCTGACAACCTATAAATATATGATTTTGCACCTGTTTTTTGGGAGTAATCCAAAATTAAGTTTTCGCCCATTTTTTTACTTTTTCCGTAAGGATTATCCAGTTCGGCTTGCGTAGAAGATGCAAATAAAATCGGCGGATTTTTCCCATTTTTACAATAAGATAAAAGTTGTTCGGTTAATTGTACGTTGCTTGTGATAAATTCGGAATCATCTTTTGGACGGTTTACGCCAGCCAAATGAAAGACAAAATCGGCATTTTGGCAAAGTTCTTGTAACGAATTGCTTTTGTTAAATTGTAAAATTGTATCATTTTGACGAGTGGTTTTTAGCCATTCTACAAGGTTTTTGCCAATAAAACCCTCCGAGCCTGTAATTAGTATGTTCATTTATTTTGTAGTTCCTCTCTTTTTAGCCTTTGCCGATATTTCGGCTTTTATTGGATTATTTGTACATAACATTAGATATATCAATTTTCATTGAAAACATTTACAAATCGGAAGTTATTTTATCTCGCAATTCTTCCAATCGCAGATAATTGGGAAAAATATCAAGCCCAGTTTCAACGGCATTTTGGGAATCTTCGGTTAAGCCTAAATGGTAGCCACAAAGGGCAAGAATAACATATTGCTCTGGCGTGGAGATTGCGCTTTCAAATAATTGAATTACCGTATCGAGAGCCTGTTCAAAGTTGCCAGTATAAAGCAGTTTTCGGGCGGTGCGTTCGGTTTCTAGGTAGTTTAGCAAATTGCGGTTGACAATTTGCGGATGGTTTGCGGATAATGTTTTGTAGGTTTCAAAACCAATTCTATAGGGATTGCGATAATCTAGCAAAGCACTTGATAATTCATGTTTTACTTCATCAATTTGGGAATGTTTATTTAACAGCCTAATAATACGAACTACTGGATTGTCAAAATCATCTGCAATGGAGTTGTTTTGAAAGATGCTATTTATGTTATTAAAAAGTAATTCATCCACTTCATGTAAAGTTTGAGATATATTTGCTGCTTGAAATATTATATCACAATAATAGCTAGTCAAAATTTCAATATTTTCGGCAGGCGTATGTTTATTGTTAAAAGCGTAGATATTGTGTAGTTGTTGACTTTTTAGGTGGTATATCCTCGATTCTGCAAAACCTATTTTGATTTCTTCGTCTAGTAAATTCCATTTTGTGTATAAATTAGTTAAATTTATATAAAATTCATTAAACATATCATGTTCATATTCGTAATATTTACCAACACTTACATTAAAATTCTCAGCGTTTGTGTTATATATAAACATTCTGTATAAAAATTGAGCATCAAATGACATCGATGTTATTTCATCTGCTATAGCGATATTCATAAGCACATCTGCACCGTATACATCTTCTCTAAAACGATATTTTTTTATTATATCTCGTTTGTATACATTGATAGGATTGCTCGTTAAATTGTGTTGTATAAGTATTCTCCAATTTTCTTCCACATTGATTTTACCAATAATTTTAATTGAAGACAAAATTTTATTTTGATGTATGTCTGAGAAGATAATATTTTGGAAATTATCACAAGTAGAAGTATCTATATTCATAAAAATAATATCATAATCATACTCATTAGCCTGTCTAACTATAATTTCAAAAGCATTTGGCATAAAAATATCATCCGCACAGGCAAAAACAATGTATTTACCAACGGCTTGTTCTATTCCCAAATTAAACCCAGAATACGTTCCGCCATTTTCCTTATGAAACGCCCTTATGCGAGAATCTTCCCCAGCATAATCGTCAATAATTTTGGCACAAGAATCAGTCGAACCATCATTTATTAGCAATAATTCCCAATCGTCAAATTTTTGCACAAAAATACTGTCCACCATTTTATGGAGCGTTTTTTCGTTGTTGTAAATTGGTATTACTATTGATAACAGTGGTTGCATTTTTAATTATTCCTTTCAATGTTTATAATATCTCGCAATTCTTCCAATCGCAGGTAATCGGGAAAAATATCAAGTCCAGTTTCAATGGCATTTTTGGAATCCTCGGTTAATCCTAAATGGTAGCCACAAAGTGCAAGAATAACATATTGCTCTGGTGTGGAGATTGCACTGTTAAATAATTGAATTATCGTATCGAGAGCCTGTTCAAAGTTGCCGGTATATAGTAATTTTCGGGCGGTGCGTTCAGTTTCTAGGTAGTTTAGTAAATTGTGGTCGGCAATTTGTGGATATTCTGCGGATAAAGTTTTGTAATTTTCAAAGCCAATTCTATAGGGATTCTTATAGTTTAGCAAAGCATTGGTTATTTCTAATTTTAGCTGCTCAAAAGAAATCGCTTGGTTGCTAAATGCCAAATATAATTTCAATACTGGATTGTCAAAGTCGCTTGATATTTCGTTGTTTTGGATTATATGCATTATGGTGTTAAATAAAGTGTTGTCAACTTCTGTTAAACGTTCCGATATAATTGCCGTTTCCAGTATTATGTCATCGTAATAGTTGGTTATTATGTCAATGTTTTCGGCTGGCGTATTTTTATTGTTAAATGCAAATACATTATTTAATTGTACCTTAAAATAATGCTCCATTCTTAATGTGGATATTAAAGCTAAACGAGAATCATCCAAAAGATTCCATTTAAGAAATAAACTTTTATATCCTAAATAAAATTCGTTAAACATATCGTGTTCGTAAGTATAATATTTATTGTTGCTAACATTAAAGTTTTCGTCCTCAATATTTTCATAAATTAAAGCATTATACAAATGTTCTGGATAACAAGACACCGAAGTTATGTCGTCTGCTATTTGCAAGTTCAGCAAGTAATCTGCACCATATATATCTTCTCTAAAGCGATATTTATTGATTATAGATAATTTATAAGCATTTACAGGGTTTCTAAGTAAGCCAAAACGCAACAATTCAATCCATTGTTGCTTTATTTCCAATTTTTCAATTATTCTTAATTTATCTTTTATGGGACTCTTGTCCGTATGAAGTCTTATAATATTTTGTTCATTGTCGCAAACATAGGTTGCAAAGTTTATAAAAATTATATCATAATCGTATTCTTCGGCTTGCTCAGCTATTTTTTCAAGCGCATTTGGTTCTAAAATGTCGTCAGAGCCACCAAACATAATATATTTTCCGTGAGCTTGTTCTAATCCCAAATTAAAGCCAGAATAAACGCCGCCATTTTGCTTGTGAAATGCCCGCATGCGAGAATCAGCCCTTGAATAATCGTCAATAATTTGCGGACAAGAATCCGTTGAACCGTCATTTATTAGCAATAATTCCCAGTTATCAAACTTTTGTACTAGCACACTTTCAACACAGTTTGGCAAATATTTTTCAGTATTATATATTGGTATTACTATTGATAGAAATGGTTGCATTTTTAATTATTCCTTTCAATGTTTATAATATCTCGCAATTCTTCCAACCGCATATAATTTGGAAAAATATCAAGCCCAGTTTCAACGGCATTTTTGGAATCCTCGATTAAGCCTAAATGGTAGCCACAAAGGGCAAGAATAACATATTGCTCTGGTGTGGAAAATATACTACCAAAAAGTAACATAACTGCATCTAAAGCTGATTCAAATTTGCCATTAAACAATAATTTGCGAGCGGTACGTTCGGTTTCCAAGTATTCAAGTAATTCTGTATTGGCAATTTTAGGATGTTTTGTACATAAAGTTTTGTAACTTTCAAATCCTATTCTATATGGATTACGATAATCTAATAATCCGTTGGCTATTTGAGATTTTATTTGCTCAAAATTATTATTGCCATTTAATAATCTAATAATTTGCACTACAGGATTATCAAAATCGTCAGATATTTGGTTATTTTGAAATAAAGTATCTATTGCACAAAAAAGGGATTCGTCTACATTTGGCAAACTTTGCGTTGCCACTGCTGCTTCCAATATTATATCGTCATAATAACTTGTGATAATGTCAATGTTTTCGGATGGCGTGTGGTTATTGTTAAAAGCATTTATTTGATATAATTCATTTTTCGTTAAATAAACCATCCTAAAGTTGGCTAAGCAAATAAGAATTTCCTGGTCTAGTAAATTCCATTTTGAAAATAAATTAGTGGAAGTTATATAAAATTCATTGTACATTTCGTGCATATAATCATAATATTTGTTTTGGCTTATATTATGATGTTCGGAATTTACATCTGAGTAAACAAAGTGATTATAAAGGTTTTCATTTGAACAAGCGGCTGAAGTTATTTCGTCTGCTATCGCCGTATTCATTAGAACATCTGCACCATAATAATCTTCTCTAAAACGGTATTTTTTTATTATGCTTGATTTGTACACATTTATTGGGTTGTTTGCTAATCCCAAAAAAGAAAACCAATTATTTTCAACATTGGTTTTACCGATTATTTTAACTGGCTCGGAAACGGATTTGTTGTAAACATTATACCGCAAAATGTTTTGATTTTCATCGCAAGTAGAAGTTATAACAGGTATAAAAATAATATCATAATCATACTCATCCGCCTGTCTAGCTATAACCTCAAAAGCATTCAACATAAAAGTATCGTCCGCACAAGCAAAAACAATGTATTTACCAATGGCTTGTTCTATTCCCAAATTAAACCCAGAATACGTTCCGCCATTTTCCTTATGAAACGCCCTTATACGAGAATCTTCCCCAGCATAATCGTCAATAATTTTGGCACAAGAATCACTCGAACCGTCATTTATTAGCAATAATTCCCAATCGTCAAATTTTTGTACAAAAATACTGTCCACCATTTTGTGGAGTGTTTTTTCGTTGTTGTAAATTGGTATTACTATTGATAGTAGTGGTTGCATTTTTGCTATTCCTCCGATAATTTTCGGCTAATTTGTGGCTTCATCTGGGTTTATTGGAGATTCTACTGATGTTAAAGTGTTGCCTAATCCGTCCATTATAATGCTTAAGTTAGAATCAGTTAAAACCTGCGGCAAAACGCCATCCCACGTTTCGAAAAACATTTGCCGCAACATTGCCTCGCGTACTTCTGCACCCAATTCGCCCCATGCTTCCTGCATAATTTCGAGGGCTTGTGCATCCGATACGGCTTGGTCGATTATCGCTTGATTACGCAAACGTTGTACTTCCAAATATTGGTCGGCTTGAATAATCGCCCGTTCTCGTTCAAGTTCCGCCATCATCATTTCTTGCTCGGCAACCATTCGCGCCTCGACGGCAACGTCAAATGCGGACGAAAACAACAGTTGCTCCAAAACAACGTGATTTATTATTATACGATACTGCGGAGCAATTTCTCCCAAACGATTTTGAATTTCCATTGCCAATATTGCACGATTTTCTACCAGCTCCATTGCACTTTTGGTTGCAAGCACATTTTGTGCTTCCGATAAAAACACGGGCAACAAGCGGTTGTAAAGGTTTACCATATTGCCAAACTCGGCGATAATATTAACCGCATCGGCAGTTATAACTTGATAATGCACGGTAATTCCGCCATTGATTGGCTGTGCATCGTTGGTATGTGCCGCAAAAGCAATATCCAAAGATTGCACTCTGCCGTCCAAGCGAACGACATCTTGTGTCAACCAAAATGCAAAGTGCAAACCTGGCGGAATTATATCTACCGCTTGTCCAAAACGGCGGACAACTCCGATTGTACCTTCTTCGATGATTCTAATGCTTGGCAAAATTAAAATTAGTGCCAACGTACCTGCAACAATTACCAAAATCAGCAAATTAAGCATCTTGCTAGCTGGTCGCGGAGCTTTTACTGGCTTTATTTTTACTTCTTTTATCGTTTCATTCATGGGATCCATTGTATCATCCTTTCAAATTTTTCAATTTATCCGTGTAAAATTTTGCAACAAGTCAATCTCCAAAAAGTCGGCAACTTCCTTGTTCCAGCGTTCTTCAACAAATTTGCAATGCGTGGGATGTTCAACGTATTTTAGAAACTTTCGCTCGTTTTCAAAGTCCATCGAAAAGCATAACGAGAAATCATTTTTTGGGCTTACTTGCCGCGAAATTTGAAAGTTATGTACTTCGGGAATCGTTCTTAATTCACGTGCTGCATCCTCTAAAAATTGGTCTGCCTCTTCGGAGTTTATGTCGGTCTTCAAATTAAATATTACCATATGTCTATACATTTTGCACCTCATTTTTTCTATTTTGTAAATTTAAGCACTAGTAACCTTAAAATAAGAAACCAAGCCACTTAAAGTGGATGCTTGAGAACTTAATTTTTCGGCGGCTTCAGCTACTTCGGACGAAACGGTCGAATTATTTTGCACAACCTGGGCAATTTGATTTATTGCAAAAACAAGTTGATTTATTGCCTCGGCTTGATCGCTGGACGAATTTGCTATTCCGTCAATAATTTGGGATACATCCGTTGCGTTGCTTACTATTGTATCAAGCGTTTTTGCTGTGGATTCCGCTATTTCGCTGCCAGTTTCGACGCGTTTTAACGAATCGTCGATTAAAGCGGTAGTTTCGGCGGCGGCAGATTGGCTACGATTGGCTAAATTACGCACTTCTTCGGCAACAACTGCAAAACCTTTGCCATGTTCGGCGGCACGAGCGGCTTCTACAGACGCATTTAATGCCAACAAATTAGTCTGGAAAGAAATATCCTGTATAACCTTGATAATCCGCGAAATATCATTGCTAGAATCATTTATTTGCGACATTGCATTTAGCAAATCCTGCATAGCAATATTGCCAGTTTGTGCGGTTTGCGTGGATTTTATGGAAAGCTGATTGGCTTGTCCTGCGTTGTCGGCATTTTGCCTTGTTTGATGATTTAGCAAATCAATCGAACTGTGAAACTGCTCAATAGAACTTGCCTGATCGGTTGCTCCGTTTGCCAAATCTAGGGCGTTACTAGAAATTTTGTTCGAGCCGTCCAAAACTTCCAACGATGCGGCGTTTATTTTTCGCATAGTTTTGTTCAACGTTTGGCTAATGTGATTTAGCGAGTTTTTAATCTCCGAAAAATCGCCAGGATATTCTTTGGTAATCGAAACGGTCAAATCGCCGTCCGCTATTACTGCAAGCGTGGTTGCTATCTCTCGTATAATTTCCGAAAGTTCGTTTATTGTGGAATTAACGGCATTTTTGATAAGTAGAAAATCGCCAACGTAATCGCCCTCAATTTGCTTGTCAAAATTGCCACTTTCTAGCCGCATCATAACGCTTTTTATCTCGGATATTGGCTGATTTACGGCACTTGCAATCGAGTTTAGCCCAATAATTATTTTGCGCCAATCGCCCTCGTAATTATTTTCGTCAACGTAAAATTGCATATTTCCTTTGGTTGTTGCCGCCTCAATCATAGAATTTATTCCCATATTGACGTTTGACAAATATTCCATTAGCACGTTAATAACATGGTTGATTATTATCTTTTTGCCTGGCATTAAAGGAATTTGCAAGTCAAAATTGCCCTTTGCGACTTCTTCAAGCACTTTCAGCAAAATTTGAATATCTTTTGACATAGTTTGTGCTAAATCGTTGATATTTTCGGCTATATGCTTATATTCTCCTTCATATTGCGAAGAATTTATTCGGTAGTCCGTATCGCCCATTGTGCCGTATTGGTGGATAAAATCTTGCAATTCGCCCATAAGGGATTCCATTGTATCGCCCAATCTGTAAACATCTTTTGTAAGCACGCCAATTTCGTCATTAGATACGGTTTTAGCGTTGCTTTTGTGAAAATTACCGTTGGCAAAATTATTAACCGTACGCAATAAATATCGAATAGGGCGAATTTTGCGGCGAACAGAAAGCAAAGCCAAAACGCCGCCAATTCCCAGTAAAACCACGAAAATTGTCGCAAGCAAGTTAAATGTATCTTGATAAAAACGTGCCTCGACCATGGAAATACTTGTGCGGTCAATCATCATTTGCATAAGATCGTCCAGCCAAGCATCCAAATTGGTAAAAATTAGAGAATAATCCAAGCTGTGCAAAATTGCAACGGCTTCGTCCCAATCGTCTGGCAAAACATCCAAAGCACGTTGATTTTCCGCCACAAAAAAACTATAGTTGATATACATTTGATTAAGCAGAGCTTGCTCTTCTGGGAAAATAGGGTTTATCGACAAAAAATTTTGCATACCCGTATTAAAACGGTCGTCCTGCAATTCTAGCCAATATTGCGAAATATACCATTCGCGACCCGTAACAACATAATTATGCGCAAGATAAAACAGCCGATAAACGCTAAGGTGCATATCCATCAACGCCGATTTGTATTCTATGCGGTTTTCGTAAATATCTCGTGTTGCGTTTGCGCCCAAATTTACCGACAACGTGGAAAACGTTATGGCAGAAAAGGCAAGTATAATCATTGATACAATTAAACCGTTTAATAAATGCGATATTTTCATTTAATAATCTCCTTAGTTTGCTAATTTACTAGTGCTTTTGCGAAAATTTCGGAATCGAATGGTTGTAAGTCATCAATGCCTTCGCCAATTCCAACGTAACGAACGGGAATGTCAAGTTCTTTTTTTATTGAGATTACCACGCCGCCTTTTGCTGTGCCGTCCAGTTTAGTTAGGACAATTCCTGTAATTTCGGCAGTTTCTTTGAATAATTTTGCTTGCTGAATTGCGTTTTGCCCAGTTGTGGCATCTAGTACAAGAAAAACCTCGCAATGTGCGTTATCAAATTTGGTTGACACAATTCTGTGAATTTTGCGGAGTTCTTCCATTAAATTTTTTTTATTATGTAATCTTCCAGCGGTATCAACAATAAGAATGTCCGTTTTGCGGGCTTTTGCGGCTTGCACAGCATCGTAAACCACAGCAGCGGGATCAGCGTTGTTTTCGTGCTTGATAATCGGCACTTCCGCACGATTGCACCATATTTCTAGTTGCTCAACAGCGGCGGCACGAAACGTATCGGCGGCGGCAATTAGCACGGTTTTCCCTTCGGATTTTAGCCGTTTAGTTAATTTGCCAATGGTTGTAGTTTTGCCAACCCCATTTACGCCGATTATCAAAATAACGGTTGGCGAAGGCAATTCGAAAGGTTCAACATTATCGAGCATTTTGTTTTGCAGGACAGTTGACAAAAGTTCTCGTATTTTTGCGGGATCGGACACTTTTTCTTTTTTAACTAACGTTCGCAAATCCTGTACAATTTCCATTGCAGTTTCAACGCCCAAATCTGCTAAAATCAAGGTTTCTTCTAGTGCCTCAAATAATTCTTCGTCAATAGCGCCAAATTGTTTTGCAATGTTGTCGATGCTTGCCATTAGCGAATCGCGCGTTTTGGTCAACCCGCTTTTCATGCGTTCAAATAGACTTTTTTTTGGTTTTGCTTGATTTTCCATGATATTCTCCTAGTTTTTTCGGGATTTTGAATTACTTTTGTAGGCACTAATTATTTTATTGTTGCCATATTCGCCTGCTCCGATTGGTTCGGGCTTTTCCGTTAGCTTAATTTTGACATCTTCAAGGGCTTTTGTCAATTTTTTGCTATTGACATCTTCGCCCAAACGTATGTGAATATCCAAATCCATTACCGAGCGAATTAAAGTTTGCATATCTTCAACTTGAGAGCCGTATTTTGTAGGGTTTTCGTCCAAAATGGGCCCAACCTTTTGAAACACGTTTTCAAAAACTTCGTCGCAATCTTTTACCCTGTCAATGGACTCTTGCTTTTCGTGGTTCATCTGCATGAAAAAAGAATAGCGTTCCTGATGGCTTAGTTCGCTTTCAATAACAAAGCCTTGATTTTCGGTAATGTCGGCTATTTGTTGCAAGGCAGTTTCTTTTTTTTTGAGACATTCAATTAAAACTTTAAGTTCTACTTTTGTAGTTTGTTCCGATTCCATGCAGACACCTCTTTTTGTTTGGATATAAAAACATTATAACATAAATTTTTGCGTAAAAATAGTTTCAAATATATTACATTTTTTTGCGTAATTTTTTTGTATGACAAAAACGACATTTTGAAATTTGTCGAACGAGCAATATCCGCCAGTTGTGGCTTACGGGCGGATAATATCCGCCCCTACGGTTTTAACCAATGCAATTTTTTGCATTTGAACCAATGCGATTTTTCGAATAATAATTGGCGTTAAAAATCCTAAAAATCCTTAATTTGCCACAAAAGCAAACTGTTGTCAACGCTATATTCAGAGGTTGTAGCGGTTGTAAACAAATTTCCACGAGTAATGCTAATTTCATGTTCAAAAATAGTCAAGCCCATTTTCGCCAAAATATAGTTGGCCAAAATCATTGGATTAAGATTGCGGCTACTTCCTGCGGAAATACGCATATATAATGAAGTTTCGATATATTTTAACATAAAAATATCTGGGCGGATGTCCGTTTCTTTGGTGGATTTTTTTGTTTTTTTCAGCACAATTATTTGGGAACTATCCAATATTTCCTGTAAATATGGTGCAGAGTTTTGCATACCGTCAAATATCACGTTATACTCTGCCGCTTTAACTGCACCTGACGGATTCGGCGTTTTTTGAGATATTTCGTAGCATTCTAAAATTCGCAAACCGCTCGGCAAAAAATCGTTCAAGTCAAACAAATTAAACGGAATATTCTTCTCAAAAAAGAGTTCTAAATATTCGCAAGTGCTTTGCATTCCAAGCGGCAACGGCAAGGCAAACGCCATTTTTTGGTGCGGATTAAACCCGCTAGAATAAGCTATTGGCAGGTTTGCACGGCGAATCGCTCCTTGGAATATTCGCAATAAATCTAAATGCCCGATAAATCTCATTTTGTCAACCTTTTCAAACTTGATTAAACGGCGGTCGTATTCTCTATTCATTGTAAGCACCAACCTTTATAAAATGCCAGGGCAAAATTTCGTCGGCGTTGCGTTTGCGATGTGCGTAAAAATCGGGCGAAACGCCAGTTTCTGCAAAGGCTTGTTCCCACAAATCGTAGCGAAACAGCTCTGTCCAGCTGTCGAACATTGCCCCTTTTTTGTAAGCGGCTTCGATTGCGGCGGAAACTCGGCGATCGCCGCGCGAAAGTACGCCCTCAACAACAGCGGTGTACGCATCGTGATAACGATAGGAAATTCGCTTGTTTTTGATGTTGCTTTTAACCAATCGTTGCTTTTGCAAAAAAGTTTCGGCGGTATCCTGGCTTTCCCATTGAAACGGCGTAAACGGCTTTGGAACAAAACACGAACAGCTTACATTTAACGCAAGTGGGCGTTTTCGCTGTTCGCGCGGTAGCAAATAATATTCGTCGCAAATTTCTTGGGATAACGTTGCAATGCCGAGTAAATCCTCGTCCGTTTCGGTTGGCAAACCAGACATAAAATACAGTTTTATGCGGTCGTAGCCAGCCGCAAAAGCCGCGCGGCAACCTTCGCTAATATCGGCGGTTGTTATATCTTTGTTGACAACATCGCGCAACCGCTGTGTACCTGCCTCGGGCGCAAACGTAAGCGAAGAACGGCGGATTTCTTGGGTTTTTCGCAAGGCATCAATCGAAACCGCATCAAGCCGCAACGATGGCAACGAGATATTAACTTTTCGTTCGGTAGTAATTTTTAGCAATTCGTCCAAAAACGGCACAAAATAGGGATAATCGCTAGTGCTTAACGAAACTAGCGAAATTTCTTCATGTCCCGTGCTTTCGAGCAGGGCTTTTGCTTGAGATAGCAATGTTTCGGGCTTGCGATTGCGTATCGGACGTTGAATACAGCCAGCTTGGCAAAATTTGCAGCCACGTTTGCAACCTCTAAAAAGTTCCAAAGATACTCGGTTGTGAGCGGTATCTATCAGCGGGACAAGCATTTTTGTTGGAAAAAAAGTGTCATCCAAAGATTTTACTAACGCACGTTGCACAGTTTTTGGGGCAACGGGATTAGTTTGCACAAACTGGGAAATAGTGCCATCCGAGTGATAATTTGGCTCGTAAAAAATAGGCACATAAACGCCCTTAACATTCGCTATTTTTTCCAAAAATTCCAATTTAGAGCCGCTATTTGCCTTGTTTTCGCGGTATATATCCAAAATTATGTTAATTGTTGCCTCGCCGTCGCCTATGTAAAAAAAATCGATAAAATCCGCCATTGGCTCGGGATTGCACGCGCATGGACCGCCAGCACAAACAATGGGCATATCCTCGGTGCGTTGCTTGCTGTACAGCGGCAAACCCGCCAAATTTAGCATAGCCAACACGTTTGTAAAACTTAACTCGTGTTGCAAAGTAAATCCCAAAAACGAAAAATTTCGAATAGAATCGCCTGTTTCCAAAGCCCAAAGTGGCGTATCTTCCATTATCTCGAGCATATCGGTCCAGGGCATAAAAACACGCTCACAAAAGGTATCTTCGCGCTGATTAAGCAGAAAATACATTATTTGCAAGCCTAAATTGCTCATTCCAATTTCGTATACATCTGGAAAGCAGTAAGCAAAGCGAATATCCACGGTTGACGGATTTTTTTGGACAATATTTATTTCGTTGCCAATGTAGCGGCCAGGTTTGCTTATTTGCAGTAATTTTGATTCTGAAATCATAGTAGTATCTCCTTTTTTTATATATTATAACGCAACTTTTTGCGAAATGCTATAGTTAAAAAAGAAATATTTGTAAAGTTGGCGAAACCAATAAGTTTCGCCAACTTTGGAAATCAAATTTGGTTAATTTCTGCTAGCAATGCCATAAACAGAGCCAGGATTGCCTTCCCAAGTAAATACGCCGTCATCAAAAGTGAACGGCACTTCGACTAATTGACTGCCAATTACACGAGCCACAAATAAATCGGATTCGGCGGCGGTTGGTTGATAATTTATGCCGAAAGTCATATTAGCAATTCCCGCAATAGTTGCACCCGAAACGCCGCGAACGCCAAACGAAAACACAGGGCGATCTCCAATAGCATTGCGAGCAACTGGGAAAAGATTAGAAACATTATTAACAGAAACTCTAACAGAGCCACCGAGATTATCGGATATTTGCCGCAAAGTTGCAGGGTTCATTTGAACACGAAAGCTACTTGTCGCAATTTGCACCGAGACATTTGCATTAGCCGCACGGTTAAACAAAGCCCGTTCTAGCACAGCGTTCATGCCAGTAACATTGGCGTTTGTGCTAGGAGATACAACTACAACCAAGTTTTCGGTTGACGTTGCACTGCCACGAGTAGCCGCAATAGCTTGATGTATAGCGTTGTCCGTGATATTCATGGATGCCACGCCAGCCGCGCTGATTCTAGCAGGGACAACAATAGCCGCTTCGGAGCCACTAGCCGCACTGCTGACATTAACATTTATTTGCGGATTAGCCGTTGTAACAGGCGGAACTAAAGCAGCAGTTCCCGAGCCGCCTGGCGTTGAAGGTGGTGAAACTGGTGCAGGTGGCGGAAGTGGCACTACAGGCGGAGCAGTTGGCGTTGGCGTTGCAGTTGGTGCAGGAGTTTCCGTTGGACCAGGAGTTCCAGTTGGCGTAGGAGTTGGCGTTATCGTTGGCGGCGAAGTAGTTTCAACTGGTACAGGGAAAATTCCGTCAAATTGGTTGATTGGATAAAATTCGGCTTCGACAAGCAAATTGTCGTGTGGTTCGCCATTGTAAGCAAAGGCAAAAACCGAAACAGATGCCACTAAAACAGTAAAAGCGGTCAAAAATGCTATATATCTTTTAGATTTAGCAATTTTTTGTCCTATTTTAGGCAAATTTTGAGCATTTTGCTGCTCGTTTGTAGCGTGTTTTGGAACGTAATCATTTTTCATTGAAGTTTCTCCTTTTCGATTTTAGAATATAGTTTTTGTTGCTCGTGTTGTTATTATTTTACCATGTTATTAAAAAAAGTCAAGTAAAATAAATATTTTTTATAAAATTTCCCCTTCATACCACAACCCCGCCTTCGGCTTCCACTCCGCATAACCCTCCCATTCTGTCAAAAACGGAGTACACAAATCTCTCACCCGCGCAAACATAACGTTAAACTCGGGACGATCCTTTATATATCGGCGTTTCTTCCAAATAAACTTCATGTCGTCGCTGGGATATAAAAAAGACCGAAAATCGCCCAAAGTTCGTCCTGTTTCGTCTCTAACCTTGAGTATT
>WRKG01000252.1 GCA_009778185.1 Bacillota bacterium | reverse complement strand
ATAAAAATAAAAATGCGGGTCTGGGTATGCGTACCCAGCGGGGTTTGCCTGTCCGCCGGCAGGCGGGGGGCAGAGCCCCAAGGTCTTGAGGTTTTAGAAAGCGGTGTTAGAAATCGAAATTATTAGGACATACTACTATCCTGCGCTTGCAATAGTACATAATAGGCATATTTGGATTGCTTTGTTTGCTTGTATTTCTACGCAGATGTTAAAAATTTTGGTGGAATATACGCACACAAAAAAAATAAAAAAAGCCCTGTTTTTTAGCACTGGTGGAATGCCTAGCTCGCATAGTGCGTTGGTTACTGCGTTGACAATATCTATTGGCGTTGCGGAAGGATTAGGCTCGCCACTTTTTGCAATAGCGTTAATTTTTTCTATTATAACAATGCACGATGCCGCTGGAGTACGTCGCGCTGCGGGCAAACACGCCGAAATTATAAATATGTTAGTCGAAAAATTGGAAAGTATCGGAATTACTCCAGACAAAAAATTAAAAGAAATGTTAGGTCATACGCCGATAGAGGTTGTCGCAGGTGCAATTTGGGGAGTTTTAGTCGCATCGGTAACCCAGTGGATATTGATAAGGATAGCTTTATGAAAAAAAATACAAAAATATCAACAAATTTGGCAAAAATTACTAGCCCAAACGATATAAAAAATTTGTCCGAACCCGAAATTATTGCACTGGCAACCGAAATTCGCCGCTTTTTGATAAAAAATCTTGCCAAAACTGGCGGACATTTAGCCTCCAATTTGGGCGTTGTAGAATTAACTTTAGCCCTGCATAAGATTTTTAACGCTCCCTCCGATAAAATTATTTGGGATGTCGGTCATCAATCGTATGTTCACAAAATTTTGACTGGCAGACAAGCCGGTTTTAAGCGGTTGCGTAAACTGGACGGACTCAGCGGTTTTCCTAAATCGCACGAAAGCCCGTTCGATGCCTTTGATACAGGACACAGCTCTACCGCAATTTCTGCAGCCTTGGGATTTTGCGCCGCCAGAGATATTCAAAACGAAAACCATAATGTTGTCGCAATCGTTGGTGATGGCTCTATGACTGGCGGACTGGTTTACGAGGCTTTGAACAACGCAGGGCGAACTGGCACAAATTTGTTGGTTGTGCTTAATGACAATCAAATGTCCATTGCCGCCAATGTTGGAGCAGTTTCGCGCCACTTAAATGACATCCGAACCGCCCCGTTATATCGCATTGTCAAAAATGATGTTCACAAAATTTTGGGTGCAATTCCTTTGGGCAAAAAAATTGACAAAACCATCGAAACTGTAAAAGATGCCGTAAAATTTATGATGTTACCAGGTATTTTGTTCGAAGAAATGGGCTTTCAATATTTTGGACCAATCGATGGGCACAACGTAAAAACGCTCCTTAAAACCTTGCAAAAGCTGCAAAAAATCAATGGTCCAATCTTGTTGCACGTTGTAACGCAAAAGGGAAAAGGCTACAAATTGGCGGAAGAATCTCCCGACATTTTTCACGGAGTTGAGCCGTTTAATATCAAAACGGGAAAAGCGTTAAAATCTCGTGCAAAATTGACCTATACGGATGTTTTTAGCAACGCAATAGTAAAATTAGCCCAAAAAGAGCCAAAATTAGTCGCAATTACTGCCGCAATGCCTGGCGGAACTGGCTTGGATAACTTTCGCAAAAAGTTTCCAAACCGCTTGTACGATGTGGGAATCGCCGAAGCTCATGCGGTTACTTTTGCGGCTGGAATGGCGAAAGCTGGGGCGATTCCTGTCGTTTCGATATACTCTTCTTTTTTGCAACGTGCGTACGACCAAATTTTGCATGATATTTGTGTGCAAAATCTGCACGTCGTTTTTGCTATCGACCGCGCGGGCATCGTTGGCGCGGACGGCGAAACGCATCAAGGCTTGTTTGATATTTCTTATTTGTCGCATATGCCAAATATGACCGTTATTGCCCCAAAAAATCGGGCAGAATTTGAAAATATGCTCCGTTTTGCCGTGTTTGAACACAACGCGCCTATTGCGATTCGTTACCCGAAAGGCGAGGCATCGGAAATTTTGTCAACGCATAATCAGCCGATTGTTTACGGCGAACCCGAATTGATTACAAAAGGCGAAAAAACCGCCTTAATCTCGGTGGGTGCAATGATGGATATTGCTTACGATGTACTCCAAAACCTTGTAAAACAGGGTTTTAACCCGAGTTTGTATAATGCACGGTTTGTAAAATCTTCCGAAAATAATTTTGCAAAACACTTGCTAAATTATTCCGATATATTTATACTTGAAGATAATGTGCAAGCAGGCGGTTACGGCGAGCAGCTTCTTGTAAACCTGGTAAATTTCGCACAAACTCTGCAAAGTTCCGCAAAACCCAACTTCCATTTTTTGGCGTTTCCCAATAATTTTATCGAACAAGGCACGCGCGCAGAACTTTTTCAACGCTACAAACTGGACGAGGAAGGGGCAACAAACAGGATATTACAGGCATTACAAGGGTAAAAATAAATTATAAGAAAGAGGGATTTTTATGTCTTCTAAAAGAATTGCCGCAAAAGAATGGAAACGTCAACGAAAACAGCAACAACTTGTATTTAGAGCCTCGATTGTTGGGGTTGTTATTTTAATTTTGCTCGGAATTGGCTATATTGGCTGGGATTTGTGGAGCCGAACCTATGTTATGACTTTTGCTGGCGAACGAATAAGTACCGATGAACTCCGATTTTTCAGCATTCTTTTAATGTTCCAACAAGAAAACGCAACCGAATTTATTGACATTCCCACAACTGCTTTAGAGCAACTTACGCAAACCCTGTTAATTCACCGTGAAGCCGCTAATAACGGGCTTGTTCTTACTGATGAGCAGCTTAATTTGGCAGAAGAAACCGCCACAAACGTTGCTTTTATGATTGACAATGTCGACGGAATCAATATGCCAAATATCTCGCACGAGCGTATTGTGGAAATTATGTCAACGGATTTTTTGGCGGAACAACTGCGTGATATTTATGCCGCCGATTTTGTCGTTGACGAAACCGAGTTTAACACTGTTTTTGCCGATTTTCTTGAGGCAAATCGTGGAAATTTTGTTGAAATGGAATTCAAAATGTATCAATTTGCATATTTGGACACCGCTATTGATGTTTGGCAACGCTTGGCAGATACCGATCCCGTTATGTTTGATACAGTATTCCAAGGGGCAGTTTTGGCAGAAACAGGGGATTCTATTTCAGAAGTGGACATTCCAACATTTTCTATAATGGAGTTGCGACCAGTTCCCGAATTAGAGCCGTATATTGCCGAATTTGAGGCAATGGCGGTTGGCGATTTTTCTTCTCCGATAACCATCGATGAACAAACGTATTTGATATTTGTATTAGATTATTTATATGAATATTCTGACGAAGAAATCGAATATATGTTCCGCGAGGAATACGATTTAAGCAATCGCAATCGTATATTTTTAGAACAACTGGAAGAATGGCGTAATACCGCAAATATTCAAATAAATCAACGTGGAGTCAACGCAGCATGACAATCGGAATTATAACCAACGCCAGCCGTGATATTGGATTAGCCTTTACCAACGAAGTCGCAAAATGGCTAATTGCACACGAACATAAGCCAATTTTTGAAATTGAGCAAATGCACACAAGTAGTTTTATTTTAGTTTTGGGCGGCGATGGCACGATGTTGCAAGCTGCCGCAATAGTTGCAAAATATGATATACCTATCTTAGGTATAAATTTAGGAAGTTTGGGCTATTTGACCGATGTTGACCGCCATGACGGAATTTCTGCAATCGAAAAAATGCTTGCAGGTAATTTTATGTCCGAATATCGAATGATGTTAGAGGTTGACAACGAAATTGCCTTAAATGACGTTATTATTCATGGTTGCGGACTGCTTATTACTGTTCGCATTTGCATAAATGGCAACCACATGGACACAATCCGAGCGGACGGAATTATTGTATCTACGCCAACTGGCTCTACTGCGTACAATTTGTCCGCTGGCGGCCCAATATTGCGACCAGACAGCGAAATGTTGCTACTTACAGCTGTTTGTCCGCATAATTTATACACTCGTCCGTGGGTGCTTTCCGCAACGGACGAAATAACGCTTTCTCCTGTTGACGAAGAAAAAAAACGCAACGTAATTTACATGGACGGCGTGGAAAAATCCGAAATAAAATTTGGTGAAACGATAACAGTCAAAACTTCCCAGTACAAAACGACAATAGTAAAAACAGCGGAGATAGATTTTTTTGAAATCCTCCGCAAAAAAATGGGTGGTCAATAATGAAAAATGAACGACAAAGGCGGCAAGAGAAAATTTTAGAGTTGATAACAACTTCTAGCGTAGAAACGCAAACCGAACTTGCAACGCTACTAAAGGAAGCTGGCTTTAGAGTAACGCAAGCCACCGTTTCCAGAGATATTCATCAAATGAAACTAACCAAAGTGGCATCGGACGGCATAGCTGAAGGTTACCGCTACGAATTGCCAATAAAGCACAATCAGGGCGAAAGAATCAAACTTCGGCGCGTTTTGCTTGACGGATTTGTTTCTATGGATACGGCGAATAATTTGCTGGTAATCCGCACTTTTAACGGAATGGCAATGGCAGTGGCTGCCGCCCTAGATTCTATGGGAGTTCCCGAAATTGTGGGCTGTATAGCTGGCGATGACGTTATTTTTTGTGCTACCAAAAGCGAAAAAACAGCCGCCTCGCTAATGAACAAACTAAAAAGGTCCATGGAAAAATGATTACTGTATTACGTGTAAAAAATGTGGCTCTTATTGAGGAAGTGGAAGTTTGCTTTGGCGAGGGCTTAAATATTTTGACAGGCGAAACTGGTGCAGGAAAATCCATTTTAATTGAAGCAATCAATTTTTTGCTAGGCGGACGTGCCAGCAAGGACTTTATAAGAAGTGGCACAGATACCGCATTTGTAGAGGGAATCATCTCTGTTACAGATGAGGATAGTTTTAATGCCCTAACGGAACTCGGCTTCGATTTGGAGCAAGATTTACAGGAAACCGAACTGCTAATCCACCGCACTCTCAATGCACAAGGACGGTCAACTTGCCGCATAAATGGTCGCAACGTTACTGTTGGAATGCTCAAAGAAGTGGCATCTTTTTTAGTGGACATTCATGGACAACATCAGCATCAATCTCTTCTAAATGCAAACAAGCACATTATTTTGTTGGACAGATTTTGCGGAACCGAGTTGCAACAGTTAAAAGAAGAACTTTCTTCCTTGATAGCCGATTATCGTGAAACCACCAAGCAATTAAAGGAGTTGCAGGGCGTACCAGGTCAACGCGAGGCACAAATGGAAATTTGGCAATTTCAGGTTGACGAGATAAGCAAAGCCAAGTTAAAGCCTGGCGAAGAAGAAGAATTGGAGCAGAAACGCAATCGTTTAAGTGCCACCGAAAAGTTAGCAAAGCATTCTAATGCGGCGCTTTATTTGCTTTACGGCGGCACATTTGACGTATCTTCAGCGACCGATCAAATTGGAAAAGCCCTTCAGCACGTAATCGATCTTTCTCGGTTTGACGAAACAAAACGCCCGTTGGTGGCACGTATAACGGAACTTTCCATACAGTTGGCGGATATTGTGGAAGAATTATCGGATTACAAAAAGGCATTAGATTCCGATCCGCAAGTTTTGGAGCAAATAGAATCCCGATTAGACCTAATTTACAGGTTGAAAAAGAAGTACAAAGGCGATATATCGGATATTTTGGGGCATTTTGACAAAATATCCGAGCAATTAGCAAAATACACCAACATTGAAGACGAAATTTTGCAGTTGACCGCACAGCGCCGTGAAAAAATGCAGTTAGTTGCGGCAAAATGCAACGAAATGACCGCAATAAGACGCAAGCAATCAGAGTTGATTCAAGCACGCATAATTGAATCGTTGCAAGATTTAGGCATGAAAGATGTCAAATTTGCAATATCGATAGAAAAGCAAGCCGCATTCACAGCAAACGGCAACGACAAACTAGAGTTTATGATTTCTCCGAACGTGGGCGAGCAGTTAAAGCCACTTTCGCAAATAGCATCTGGCGGAGAAATGTCGCGCATAATGTTAGCCCTAAAAGAAGTTATGGCAGAGGTTGACAAAATAGGCACGTTAATTTTCGACGAAATTGACACAGGAGTAAGCGGTCGAACCGCCCAAAAAGTAGCTGAAAAGCTAACCACAATAGCAAAAAGCCATCAGCTACTCTGCATAACGCATTTACCGCAAATAGCGGCAATGGCGGACAAACACTACATAATCTCAAAGTCCGTCAACCGCCACGAAGAAAAAGAAACCACAACAACCAAAGTCCAAGAGCTACCACTACAAGGCACAATCCAAGAACTAGCTCGCCTAATCGGAGGTGCCCAAATAACTTCCGCCACCATAACAGCCGCCGAAGAAATGCGCGAAATGGCTTTGGGGCTTAAACATTAAAGGGCTAAACATTAGGACCCTGGGCCCTGCCCAGACCCGCAAGGACGCGCGCGCCCTTGACCCGCTATTTTGGTTATGGTTTAGGGTTGGCAATGGCAGGGGTATTTGATTGGGAATTACTTTTTGTGGTGGAATGTTAATGAAAATTTTTTTGGAATTGATTGCCGTAGGGGCGACCGTCCTCGGTCGCCCGTTTGTCTAATATAATTTTGCGTAAATGGATTTTCACAGGGGAATGTTAATGCAAATTTTTGTGAAATTTATTGCCGTAGGGGCGGATATTACCTGCCCGTCCGACAGGCGGGTTCGCCCGCACGCTACAACGGGCAATATTCAAAATTCCACTAAATTTTCTAAACATCCACCATAAATTTTTACGTTACCAACAACCATTCCGTCATAAAACCCCATTGCAAAAAACTTTGCACAAATTCCAACGATATTGGAATGCCAGTTATTACTGGATAAAATAGCAAAAACAGCAAAATCGTTATTATTGCAAAAGTGCATACCGCATATTTTTGCAATGCTTGGGGATTTTTGGCGAATTTTATTTTTGGTAAAATTTGCGTTTCTTTTGTTGTGTAGGCTATTGCCAACGATAAAAATATCACGTTGGGAAAATAATAATAGATAAATGTTACTCTGCCAGCGATAAACCATGGTACTAAAAATGTTAAATAACCAATAACCAAAAACAGCGGAATAAACCGATTTTCGGTGTTTTTCGCAAAAATTTTGTATGTTGCATATATTATTGCAGGAAGTCCGCTCCACCAAACTATCGGATTGCCAAAGGCACTTATCCCTTGCCGCAAGCCGCTTGGCAACGTAACGTCAAAATATAGCATTGGTCGCCAGTTGACAAGCCATTCCCACCACGGCGAAATAAAAGTATGCTCTACGCCCAACATTGTAACTGTGTGAAAATTTAACATATCCCACTGGTTTAGGAGAAATATTTCCCAAAAGTTGCCGCTGTAGATGCTACTTACTCCGCCGTACGGTACGTAACTTGTTACGTAAATTGTCGCTGGAATTACAATAAAAAATCCCATGCAAGCTACAAAAGTTAAAGCTGTGCGTTTGTAAAAATTGGGAATTTTCAAGGCGAAATTTTTGGCAGTTATTATAAAAAATATTAGGGCGATTCCTGCGGCAGCGTACAGCCCAAACCATTTGGTTGATATGGCGAATCCCATGAAAATACCCGAAAATAACAGCGGAACGAAGGTCTTATGCGGCGGCAAGTTGGCAAAATTTAGCTGGCTGTATTTGTGCATAAAATAGAACATTCCCAAAATAAACAGCACCACAAAAGAATCGATTGCTCCTACTCGAGTTTGTACATAGTGCATAAAATCGAAGGCAAAAATAAACGTTGCAAATCCTGCAAAAAACTCACTTTTGAACATATCCCAGGCGAGCAAATATAGCGGAACCAACATTAAAACGCCCGCTAAAGTTCCCATAAATCGCCAACCAAACGGAGTCATCCCAAAAATTTCTATTCCCCAGGCAATTATCACTTTGCCCAACGGCGGATGCGTCCATTCGTATATCGGCAAGCCGTGAATAAGCTGATACGCCGTTTTGGGATAATATATCTCGTCAAAATAGCTGGAGTGCATATAATCAAGGGCTTGCACAGGAACTAAATGCTGTTCGTCAAATAATGCCGCGCCGTTTTCCGTTACAGTGGCAAGCGGGATAAATGTGTCAACCGCCGTGCGAAATCCCATTTCTTGCAGCCGCAAATCGTCGGTTATTGGCGTTATGCGGATAAATTGCGTTTGCACGATTAACTCACGAATATCCCAAGCGAACGCTCGCCCAGTTTCGATAAAAAACTCGCCGCCCCAAAATTCGCCGTCATAGGAAAACTCTAACATAAAAACTTGCTCGTAACTTGCGCCCGTCATAAATTGAATGTACTGCACAGGATAAATTGCACCAAAATCAAGCACAACGGCGGATTGTTCGCCCAAAAATCCGCTTTGCGGAGAATGCAAATTGCCCAAATTAGCAAACGCAAAGGCAGAATACGCCGCAACAATAAAGGCACAAACAAGCCATTTTTTGTGCCTTTGGTAAAATTCCGTCCGCCAAAAATTCCAAATTGACAACTGCAAAAAAATAAAAATTATGCTTAATGTAATTATCAAAAAAATTAGCATTTAGTCCTCCGATTTTAGTTGAATAATTATGTAAATTCTATGCAAAAACGAGATTAACAACGTTATTGTCAATATGTAAACGAGAACGCCCATTACAAATTGGTAATTTATCGCATTGCGAAGTAGAAAAACGCCAGGCAGCAACATTGTAGCCGAAATTGACGTTTTGCCAATTTTATCAAATACGGCAACGCCTTTTTTGTTTTGAGATTTTTTGTTTATTATTTTGGAAGTTAAAATAAATTCGGCACATTTTGCCAAAATAACGGCAACAAACCAAGCTGGAATTATCCGCAAATAGGCAAATAACGCCAAACTAGAAATTATATAAAAAGCATCGGCAATAATATCTAGTTTAGCACCGCGAACGCTTGTAAATTGTAGTTTTCTGGCAATAAATCCGTCGAGAACATCGGAGGTTATTATGCTTAAAAATAGGGCGGTTACTGCTATTTGCCAATTTTGGGGATAATTCGTTGTATTTATCGTGTAAATGCCGAAAATAAACGGTGCTACAAGTAGCAATCTTAACATTGACAAGCCGTTTGGTATGTGTTTTTGATAATTTTTCCATAGTTTTTTTGAGTTCAATAAAAATCCTCCTCGTAACGCCAATCAATAGTTGAATTTATACAGAGTTTGTAGTAATTGCCGTAGGGGCGAACCCGCCTGCTGGACGGGCAGATATTATCCGCCAGTGATGGCTTGCGGGCGGATAATATCCACCCCTACGTTTTTAGCAAATACAATTTTTTAACTACTAATTCGTATATATTATATAAAAACCACAAACAGGAGCGAAAGCCGCTCCTGTTGTAAGCAAAAATAAAATTTTACGGTTACTTAATTATAGCATAAATTTAACGGCGAGGCGAGGCACTGCTTCCGCCAGGTGATGCACTTCCCCAACCACCAGGCGAGGCACTTCCCCACGAGTTGCTAGATGACGGAGAAGACCAGTTTGCAGCAGGTGTATTTGTTTGCGGTGCAGGAGTTGCCGCTTGTGGAGTTGCTCCTGTGGTAATTGGCGGAGCAACTGGCGGTGCAACTGGCGGAGCAACTGGCAAAGTTGGAGAAATTTCTGCACGGCTCATACGCACTAAATGGGCTGTTTCGGCGTTTATGTGAACTGTATAACGTATATTGCCTGTTGTTACTTCCACTTCGAACATTGGGATTCCGTTTTCGCTAAAGAACAGCGATTCGCCAACTGTACCACTGCCCACAAACTGTAAAGCTAAATCTCGGGCTTGCTGGGACGATATTGTGGGGATTCCGCCTTGTGCCGATTGTTCTTGCGTGTTTTGTGTAGCTTGCAATAGCGCTTGTATCAACGCACGCAACTCGGAAATTTCGGCTTGCATTTCTGCTACATTTTGCCCAGTTTCTGGTTGGGCGGCTTGGGCAATTATTGGAGGTTGCGTAAGTAGATGGTTTACAAAAACTATCGTTGCTACAAACACGCTCGCTATTCCAATAGATGCCAACATTTTTCCAAAAAATCCACCTTTTCTTTTTTGGGAATCTTTCATAAAAATCACTTTCCTCTCTGAACTGACAATTTTTAGCGTTTTGTAAGGTTGACAATTTTGTCGTTCCATTTATAAATTTATTTACTACAGTTGTAGTAATATCATTCTACAACTGTAGTTTTAATTTGTCAAGTGATTTGGAAAAATATTTTTTTGAGATTTGTTAATGCGAATTAACGTTAAAAATTTGTTAAAAATGTAGGGGCGGATAATATCCGCCAGTCTTTCCCACATCCGTTTATTTTAAGTTGTGCGAGTATAGTTTATAATTTATAATTTGGTTATAATTTCATTGATTAAAAAAACTGCCTAGTTGATGTAAAGCGGGCGGATAATATCCGCCCCTACGTAAAATGCCTAATTTCAACCTTTGACAGACGATTGTCGCTTTCATCTACTGATTAAAAAACGCAGCCATTTGAGAATCCAATTCAGCTTGAACGGCTTGCAAGCCGTTTGCATTAAGCACAGTTATAAACTCGGGAATCCGCGTTGTCGGGTTTGTTGCACCAATTGTTAGCTCGGCTTGATAAATGTCCATAACATTGCGCAAGGCGGCAATTTCGCTAGCTACAGGGGTTTCGTCAAAAGTAAAACCTAACAATGCAGTGGGAACTCCCTGCTGATTGTATGCACTAAACCTTTCGAAAAAGCCTGGACCTTCTACATCTAGCGGTGGCAAAATAAAAATGTTGCCTGTTCCGTTGCGCCACGGTGCAAATTGCGCACGCATATCTTGATTTAACGTTATTGTGCCGTCTGCATTGCGTTCAAAATGTAAGCCCTCGATGCCGTAAGTCAAAATAGTTGCTAATTCTGAATCCGTGTACCAAGCGTTCAAAAATCGCATAGCTTGCTCTTGTTGCTGCGAAAAAGCCGAAATTGCATAACCAGAACCAGTAACCGAAACGGTTGACAAAATAGGCGAACTCATTGGCGGATACCGCATATCTCGACCGCGCTGTTGGCTTGAAACTTGCGTATGTCCGTAAGAATACGTTACGTTCGAAAACAAGAAATCGCCCGTTGCACGTGTGTTTTCTAGCACAGTAGCCGCTTCGCCAGGAGCAGCCAGTTGCGGATTTATAAATCCGCTATTAAAAAAATTGTACATTTGATATAATGCTTGCAAATAATCTGGGTTTTCGATTGTTGGACGCACTTCTGGACGCATGGGCATAAAAGGATTATTTGGATCAAAGCCAAAATGAAAAATTCCCAAGCCAGTTATGTCAAAATCGGAATTTGTTACGCTCCGCATAAAACTTTCTGGCTCGACAAGCAACGGAAAACTTTCTTCGCCAAACCGTTCTTGAAAAGCCTCCATCGCCGCCGCAAACATTGGATCGAACAGCGTGTCATAACTCCAGTTAAAATCGTCAAAGTTAAAGCCTAAATCTTCCAATAATTCAGCATTAACTTCCCAAGCGTACAGTTGAGCGTAATCTTTGTAACCTGGCACGGCGTATATTCCGCGACCTTGCGGACCTTCCGTGATAAATCCGCTCCACAGCGATTGCGGAACTGCTGCCCTAACATTTTGCCCAAATCTATCTAGCAAATTGTTGTTGGGATCATCTAGCCTAACAAAATTTCCGCGGTTTGCGTTAGTTACGTAAATGACATCCCACGAAGACGTGAAAACTATGTCAACGTTTGTATCGCCGCTGTCCAAAACCGCTTGTATGGATTGTCCTGCGCCCCAATCGCCCCAAATTGGCGTAATTGTAATATTGTAACCCAAATTAGCCAATCTTGTATTTGCCGCCTCGACAATTAGCGTATCGTCGGCAACCGATGCTCCCATAAAATATATGGTTAAATTAGCATCGGGCAATGCGTAATCGATTGGCGTTGCGGCGGCTGGTTGCGTTGGTTGCTCGGTTTGCGATGCCGCTGCTGGTTGCGGTGGTGCTACTGGCGGCACATACGTCAGTTGCGGAGCTTCGTATGTTGCACAGCCCGCCAAAAATAAAATAAATGTCAACAAAATTCTTTTCATGGAAATTTCCCCCAATAAAATAAATTTATCTTGCAATAAATCGCAACAAAAACGCATTATAATTTTTGCGAAAAGAATAATTTGCAATATGTCAACTATAAATTGGGATTTTGATTATGTAACGAGCAGTTTTTGTTATTATCATAATATCATATATTTTTTGTTTTGGGAAATAAAAAATCAGCAGCAAACATTTTTATAGATGGAATGGAAAGTAGCAGTAATTTAGCAATAGCGAGGAGTTGTCTTAAAATATAGTATCTGCGACTAACTGGATGTTGTTTGCTGCTGATTGATATTATTATAAAATATAACGTTTTTTTGTGAACGTTTTTGTCCTAAATAGGCGCTATTTTGTCATAAGACCTTGGGGCGCTGCCCCAAACCCCGCAAGGAACGCGTCCCTTGACCCGCTTTTTTTAGAACGTTGATATTTTTTTGAAATTATCGGCTAAATTTTTGTAAAGGTCATTATAAATGGGATAACGTTTTTCGTAACGTGCGACAATTTGCGGATTTGGCTCAAACGATTGCGTAACAGCGATTAGCTTATCGCAAGCGGTTTCCACGGTGGGATAAGCCCCTGCGCCGACTGCCGCCAAAATAGCCGCACCAAACGCTGGACCTTCGGCACTGTTAATTTTGTCAACTCGCAAATTTAGAACGTTTGCGGTAATTTTGCACCACAAATCGCTTTTTGCGCCGCCGCCGATGATTCTTGCAGAAGTGAACGAAACGCCCAATTTTTTAATTGCCTCAAGATTATCGCGCAAGCTGTAGGCAACGCCCTCTAAAATAGCCAAAGTCATATCTGCACGAGATGTGTATGTTGCAATTCCGACAAAAGCACCTCTTGCGAAAGGGTCGTTAATTGGCGTACGTTCTCCGCTAAGATACGGCAGATAAAACACCGAGTTATTGCCCAAATTTTCGTCTTTTATGGCGGTTTGTTCGCTGTCGTAATCTTTCACATTAAGAACATCTTCAATCCACCATTTTGTTGAAGCGGCAGCACCCAAAGTAACGCCCATCATGTGATATTGTCCATTTGCATGACAAAATGAATGCACAGCACTAGAATCACGGTCAACGGCGAATTTATCGGTTGCCGCAAATACAACGCCGCTAGTTCCCAAAGAAAGCGAGCACATTCCGCCAGTTACTGTGCCTGTTCCCACAGCACCAACCGCTTGATCGCCACCGCCAATAACAACGATTGTGTCTTCCGAAAGCCCTGTTAATTTTGCGGCGGCGGCTGTAACTTTTCCGACCGCTCCGCTAGATTTATACAACTTTGGAAGTTGCTCCTGTTTTAAGCCCGCAACTTCGAGCATTGCTGGCGACCAATCCCGTTTTTGCACATCCAATAATAAAGTACCAGATGCATCCGATTCGTCGGTTGCAAATTGCCCCGATAATTTGTAGGCAATGTAATCTTTTGGCAACATTACTTTTGCAATTTTTGCAAATAATTCTGGTTCGTGTTCTTTCATCCACAAAATTTTGGGCAAAGTAAAGCCAGTTAAAGCAATATTTGCAACGTTTTCAAGCAATTTATTTTTGCCGACAACGTTATTGAGATAATCGCATTGTGCGGTTGTTCGCTGATCGTTCCACAAAATTGCACGGCGAATAACATTGTCGTCTTTATCCAAAACGACTAAACCGTGCATTTGTCCGCTAAACGAAACCGCCGCTATATTTGGAACAGCTGCCGTAAGTTCGCGCAAGCCGTCCGCTGTTTGATTCCACCAATCATCGGGATGTTGCTCTGATTCTGTGCCGCTTTGGTAGATGGGATAATCCCGCATAACAATTTTCAAAACTTTTCCCGTTTCGTCCATTGCGAGAATTTTTGTACCGCTAGTACCAACGTCAATTCCTGCAGTTATCATAAAAGTACCCTCCTTCATTTAACACTATACATAAGTGTCCAAATAAAGTATAATAAAATATGCAGTAAAAAACAAGCATTTTTTAAGGAGAATTTTTATGAATCAAAAACACGTTTTAGCCGTACATGATATTTCTTGCGTGGGACGTTGCTCGTTGACGGTGGCATTGCCTGTTATTTCGGCGGCTGGCATTATGACATCGGTATTGCCAACGGCGGTGCTTTCCACGCACACTGGCGGATTTACTGGCTACACTTACCGCGATTTAACCGCCGATATTTTGCCAATAGCCGACCATTGGCAAACTTTGCAGGATAATCTTGCGCCGTTTAACGCAATTTACACGGGATATTTAGGCTCGTACGAACAAATTAACCTAGTCAAAGAGCTTGCGAAAAGGTTCAAAAAGCCCGAAACTCTGCTGATAGTTGACCCTGTAATGGCGGATAACGGCAAATTATACCCTGGCTTTTCGGAAGATTTTCCGCAAGCGATGGCACAATTATGTGCACAAGCGGACGTTATTGTGCCGAATATTACCGAGGCTTTGCTTATGTTGGGCAAACCGTATAATCCAGGTCCATATACAGAAGATTATATAAAAGGCTTGTTACAGGATTTAGGCAAACTGGGCGAAACAGGAAAAAAAGTAGTGCTAACAGGCGTATATTTTGACGAAAACGGGGAATACGGAGCAGCCGCATATGATTCCGCAACAAGCGAGGGTGCAATAGTGCTTGGCGAGCGGATTCCTGGCTATTATCACGGCACAGGAGATTTATTTGCAAGTGTTTTAACGGCGGCATTAGTCAATGGCTGCAAGCTAGGAAAAGCAACAAAAGTTTCCACCGAGTTTACCGCCGACAGCATAAAACGCACATATCAAGCCAAAACCGATATAAAATATGGCGTTAACTTTGAAGAGGGCTTAAAACTTTTGTCCGATTTAATAAATTTAGAAGATGTCTAATTTTAGGGAAATTTGGGAGAATGTTCGCCACAACAAAAATTATTTTGTTGCTATTGTCATTTTGGCAACGTATTATTTTGTTGCCAATTATTTTTTTGGGTATGTAAGCCCAACCATGATAATTGCTGGCTTGCCTTGTCCTGCTTGCGGGTTTACTCGCGCAGGATTACTATTTTTTAGTGGAAATTTCGCGGCAAGTTTTGCGATGCACCCATTGTTTTTGCCTACTTTGCTGTTTGGTGCAGTTTCGGTTGTGTGTCTTTTGTACAATAAAAAAAGTGTTAAATATTTGAAAATTGGCGTTATTGTGCTATTGCTGGCGGCGATTTTGGTTTATATTTACCGTATGATAAATTTTTTTCCATTTGTTGAGCCGCTTGTGGTTAATGGTAATTCCATTTTGCATAGGATTTTGTTGGAGTAGTAAAATTTTATGTAAAATAATGGGAATGTTTCGTAATGTTGAAATGTTGCGAATTTGTAAAAATTGCGAATTTATAAAAAACGGGCGGATAATATCCGCCCCTACGGTGGGCAATTTGTATGGGCGGATATTATCCGCCCGAATTTTAACATCTGCAACATTATAACCTCGAACCATTTAACATCGAACCATTATAATCTTAAACCATTCCCATTTTTGCAAAAAATAAAACAAAAAATTTCTTGACACAGCATAATAATTGCAATATAATGTACTTAAACAAAATTACTCTTTAGGAGGATATTATGAAATTACAATTAGCTTTAGATTTGGTTGACACCAAAGGTGCAATCGAGGTAGTAAAACAAGTTGGCGAATACGTTGACATCGTGGAAATTGGTACGCCTGTTGTTATTAACGAGGGGCTTCATGCTGTAAAAGCCGTTAAAGATGCCTTTCCTAAAATTGACATTTTAGCCGACCTTAAAGTTATGGATGCTGGTGCTTACGAAGTTGGCGTTGCCGTAAAAGCAGGAGCAAGCATTGTTACAATTTTGGCAGCCGCCGAAGACATCACAATCAAAGGCGCAGTTGCCGAAGCCAAAAAAACAGGCGCGCAAATTTTGGTTGACATGATAGCTATCAAAGATTTAGCCACTCGTGCAAAAGAACTTGATGCTATGGGCGTTGATTATATTTGCGTTCACACAGGTTATGACGGACAAGCGGAAGGCGAAAGCCCAATGGAGGCTCTTAAGATAATAAAAGCGAATGTTAAAAACTCCAAAACGGCTGTAGCTGGCGGAATTAAACTTGACACAATCGAATCGGTTGTTGCCGCAAAACCCGATCTTGTTATTGTTGGTGGCGGAATCACAGGTGCAGAAGATATGGTTGCAGCCGCCAAAAAGTTTAGAGAACTGGTAAAATAGTGAAAAATCTTAATATTATTTTGGAAGAACTAGCCGCCGCAAGCAAGGAAATATCCCAATCCGATGCAGATTACCTTTTAGAATCTATTCAAAAAGCGAAAAAAGTTTTTGTGGCTGGTGCTGGTCGCACGGGATTTATGTCAAAATCGTTTTGTATGCGTTTAATGCACATGGGCGTAGATTCTTACGTGTTAGGCGAAACCGTTGTTTCTAATTTTGAACAACCCGATTTAATTATTTTGGCATCTGGCTCTGGCGAAACGCAAAGCCTTATCAGTTACGCCAAAAAAGCCAAAAGTATCGGCGGCGTTGTCGTTGTCGTTACAATAAAGCCAAAATCTAGCTTGGCACAACTTGCCGATTACGTTGTAAAAATGCCAGGCGCTGTAAAAGATTACTCGCCCTCGTCCAACGATATACAAACTATACAACCCATGGGTTCGCTGTTTGAGCAATGTCTACTTTTATTTTACGATGCCGTTATTTTAGATTTAATGGCTAAAAATAATCTTGATAGTAGCAAAATGTACGGAAAACACGCCAACCTAGAATAAAAGAGGTCGGGAAAAATGGATAAAACCGAAAAATTAGTAAATTTTAGAGATTTAGGTGGACTAAAAACTGCGGACGGGCGTACTGTTCGTCCGCATAAATTATTGCGATCGGGCGAACTTTCTCGGATAACTTCCAAGGATATAAGCCTGTTATTGTCGTACAGCCTAAAATATATAATCGATTTGCGTAGTACCCACGAAATAAATAAGCATCCCAACGTAAATATAGAAGGTGTTCAATCTTTTGCACTAGATGTTTTGCAAGATTATACCAAAGGTAATCCTGTTAGCTTATCCGAATTTGCAACCATGACCAACATTGCCGAAATACATTCCAGGATAGAAGAAATATACAAAGCCTTTGTTACAACAAAATCGGCACAAAAATCGTACCGACAATTTTTGTTGCATTTGATAAATGTAGATGGCGGTGTTTTATTTCATTGCTCTGCTGGCAAAGATAGAACAGGCTTTGCCGCAATGTTGATTCTCAAAATTTTAGGCGTAAGCAACGAGGATATTATGGCAGATTTCATAAAGTCGGCAGAAATGCGAAAAGCACATAATGTTGAATTACTAGAAAAAGCTCGCCAAGAGGGCAAAAGCGACGAAGTAATCGAAATTTTAGGCAGATTGCTGATAGTACAAGAATCGTATCTTAACGTCGCCCTGGAAACCATCGACAAAGAATACGGAAGTTTTGATAATTATATAAAAAATGTGTTGCAAATAACCGAGGAAGATATACAGGTGTTGAAGAGTAAGTATCTTGTTTGATTGAAAATAATTGAACATTGTAGGGGCGGATATTATCCCAATGTCATTAACTTAAACGACACAGGGGACGGGCGACCGAGGACGGGCGCCCCTACAACAAGCCGCCCGTAGGGG
>WRKG01000251.1 GCA_009778185.1 Bacillota bacterium | reverse complement strand
TTTTGCGAAGTTGCCGTGCTTCCTTGTGAAAGCTGTCAAGTTGCAAATCGGCAAGTTCGGAGTTTTGCGTAACCATGGCTTCCGAGATAACCAACTCACCCATTAGGTTCAGCAAAGCGTCCAATTTGTTGACGTTTACGCTGATAACGTGCTGTGCTGGGCCTACGGTTTTCTTTTCGTCCGGCTCCACAGGAGGAGCGGGAGGAGCAGTTACACCAGCGGCAACCGTTGCATTATTAGCAGGTTGTGCGGGTTCAGTTGTTTGTGTTTGCTCAACTTGAACAGGAGCAGGAGCAGGTGCTTGCTCAACCGCAACTTCTGCGGGAGCAGCGGCAGCATCTTCTTCTTCCAATTTAAGCGTATCTAAATAAACTGTGCCTAGCAAGTGCTTTTCCATTTCCTCGAACGTTTTGGTGCTAGTAAAATCAATGAAAAAGCCGTTACTGCGAATAACTTCGATGGAATCCTCGTCAATGACATCTTCGGGAATATGCTTGATACTTTGGGCATAGTCCATTAAATTGTGGACGAGCGTGTATGCACGAATGTTTTCCATTTCGCAGCCGTCTTCGAAAGTAATTTTGGCTTTGTATTTGCGTAAAGTACCGCCGCCAGTGGCTTGTGCAGGGGATTTTCCGCCTGCTGGTGGTGCAGTTGCTGCGGCGGCTGGAGCTGCCGATGCCGCACCAGGATTTTTTAAGTTGGTTAAAAAGTTGCGAATAGCCTCGGCAATAGTAGTTGGATCGCCGTTTGCCTCGCCGCCCTCTTGAATTTTTACTAATTCAACTTTAACAAAATCTGCACCTTCAAGCACAAGGTCAGAAAGCCCAGAATAATCCACGTTTTGCGGAGATTCCTCGCGCAGGTAGTAAAATAAATCTTCAATAACGTGGGCAACACGAGCAATATCGTCAAACATCATCATAGCTGACGAACCTTTAATTGTGTGCATTATGCGGAAGATTTCGTTTATTTGATCTTTATTGTATTCCGTTTCACTTTGTACAACAGTTTGTTCTAGCTGTTCAACAAGCTGGCTCATCTCGAAGATAAACATCTCCAGCATTGACTCTCTATCAAAATCTGCCATTCCCATCACCTTTCTATGGTAAATCTAATATTTTATATATTATATAATAAAATTTAACAAAAAGCAAGCCTAAAGTTTACGATAAACCGCTGGCATAATATATTTGTACTTTGTGTTGGTATGCGTAAGCGATTCCGAGTGTCCTATAAAAATATAGCCGCCGTCTTCGGTAGCCTCGTAAAATTTGCCGACAATTTGGTCGCGCGTTTCGTTGTCAAAATAAATCATAACGTTGCGACAAAAAATGACGTGCATCTTTTTTTTGAATTTGAAAGCGGGTTCCATTAGGTTAAAAGTTCGATACGTTATGTTTCGTTTAATTTGGTCGACAACTATCGAGTTGTGGTCGTCAAATTTATTAAAATATTTTTTACGCCAATTTTCGGGCAAAGTTTCAATTTTATCGTTGGGATAAACGCTGTGGACGGCTTTATCTAGTACGTTGGTAGAAATATCCGTTGCTAAAATTTCGGTGTTCCAATTTTTGCCCTCAAAATAATCTTGCAAAATCATTTGCAAGGTGTTCGATTCTTCGCCAGAGGAGCAACCAGCACACCACAAACAGATTTCCTTTTTAGCACTGTATTTTTCTTCAAGTTGCGGCAATACTGTGTTCTTAAAGAAGTCGAAATGGTCAGTTTCGCGCATGAAAAAAGTATGGTTAGTAGTAACTCGGTCAACAAAGTTGATAATAGCCGCACCAGTTTTATCACTAAGCAGATAATCAAAATACTGCGTAAAGCTAGTAAAACCGCCATTTATTAAAGTAGCTCGCAGGCGCGAGTATATCAAAGATTTTTTTTCGTCGCCCATATTTATTCCGTAATGAGCCTTTATGTAATCTCTAATCCTCGTAAACTCTGCATCTGTTAATTCATTCAAAATATCACCGTCCACTCATTTGTGTAACAACCTAATGTATGTTATAATATCACTAATTAAAAAAAAAATCAAGTATAAGCTAAAAATATTTTGCAGTCAAAAAAAGGAGCTTGACATGAAGACAATAGCAATAATTGCAGAGTATAATCCGCTACACAATGGGCATATTCAGCATTTGCAAAAAGCCTTTTTTGATAGTTGCCAAACTTTTCCCAATTTGCAAAAAGTTGCGATAATAAGCGGAAATTTTGTACAACGTGGCGAGCCAGCAATTTGCGATAAATGGTTACGCACAAGAATGGCTTTATTAGCAGGTTTCGACCTAGTTTTAGAATTGCCCCTGTGTTACGCAACCGCCAGTGCAGAAAATTTTGCAAAAGGTGCAATTTCCATTTTGGATGCTTGCGGAATAATCGACAGCCTATGTTTTGGTAGCGAATTAGCCGATATTTTTACCCTAAAAAATTATGCAAAAACTTCTCAATCAGAAAATTTTGACGCAATTTTGCAAGATAATCTAAAAAAAGGGTTGTCATATCCAACGGCGAAAACTATAGCAATAGAAAAAACTATGTCAACGGAGTTTCCTGTTGCACCGAATAATGTTTTGGGAATCGAATATATAAAGGCGTTGACAGCGGTAAACTCTAAAATTGTGCCTTATACGGTGGCACGGTCGGCTGGTTCGGCAAAAACCCTGCGAGATTCTCTGAAAAATGGCGAAAATGTATCTGATAAAATGCCAACTTTTGCCTGGAAAATACTTAACGAAAGCATACAAAATCACGGTTTACCAAGTTTAGATAATTTGAGCAAAATTTTTCATTACAAATTGCGAACAAATCCAACGGAATTTTTTGCGGACATTTTGGATATATCCGAGGGTTTACAAAATCGGTTAATCAAAAATGCGGAAAATAACGCTCTAATTTCAGAAATTATAGCAACCGCAAAAACGAAACGTTACACATTTTTGCGATTGCAAAGGGCAATTTTACACATTATTTTAGATGTAAAAAAAGGTTATACGCCGCCACAATATATCCGAATTTTAGGATTCAAAAAATCCCAAATATTAAAACAACTGCAACAACAAGCAAAATTGCCGATAATAATAAATTTATCGCAACAAGAAAACTTATCGTCAACTGCAAAAACAATGTTAAATGCAGAAATCGAAAGCACAAAAATTTATGGATTAGCATTTGACAAAAATTTGCAAATAAATGAGTATAAAAAAAGTTTGGTTGTGCTACCTTAAATTTTCACATAGTCCAATCTTCCATATTTTCGATAGTTTTGAGAAACCTATCAAAACGGCGTTGACCTTTTTCGTTATCTTTGAAAACGCCGCAATCGGCTAAAACATTTATGAAAATTTTTGCAATTTCTTCTTGGGTTAATTGGTTGCTTTCGAGGGCGGTTTTTACGCGAGGCGGCAAAACTGCCAAACCCATTACTTCGATTAAGCCGATATTTTCCTTTTTTACGTGATGCCATTCTGCATGAGGATGAAAAATTCCCAAAGGATGCCGCTCGGAAGTGCGGTTGTTTCGCAAAACTATGGAAAGCTCCAATGTTCCGCTGTGCATACGTGCAATCGGCGTTATTGTGTTATGCGGTACTTCGTCCGAAAATGCAATTATTTCTCCTGCGGAGTAATTCCTCCAGCCCTCTAAAATAGCGGTAGCGCAAGCAATCATTTCTTGTACATTTTGTGGATTATTCGGCGTTGACAAACGGACAACTGACATTGGCCATTTTATTGTGCCAATTTGCAAATTGGGATATTTATTATTTTTGTAATATTTGTAAATTTCGGCTTGGTGCATGGGAAAAATATGCGCGCCGCCCTGAAAATGGTCGTGCGATAAAATTGAACCGCCAACAATCGGCAAATCCGCATTAGCACCAATAAAATAATGAGGAAACTGTTGCACAAAGTCGATTAACCTTGCAAAAGTTGCCTTTGTTATTTTCATTGGACGGTGCTTTTCGCTTAAAATAATGCAATGCTCGTTGTAGTACGAATACGGCGAATACTGAAAATACCAACGTTCCTCTTGAAAATTATCGTCGTGCAAAGTTATTGGCACAACCCGCAAATTTTGCCTAGCTGGCCATGCTCTGTTGCCAGGAAAACCCACATTTTCTAGGCACAAATGACATTTTGGATACGTTGATGCCATTTGCAAACTCGCCGCCGCAATATCTTTGGGATCTTTTTCGGGCTTGGATAAATTTATTGTCAACTGCATTCTTCCGTATTCCGTATCGGCTTTCCAACGAATATCTTTTTTTGTTCTGTCAACCTGAATATAATTGACGTAACGGCAAATTTTATAAAATTTGTCAGTGGCATTTTTGGGCGAAAGCAATTTATCTTTAATAAAATTTTCCGATAAAGTGGATTGCAACGGCGTTAAAACGCCCATTATAGCGGTTTCGAAAAGGTCGCGAGTGGCGATTGTATCTTCTGGAAGATGCCCACGTTTTGCGTAATCGTCCGTTATAGCGGTCAAAATTTGCGTTGCGGTTTTCGGCACTTTATGACCAGTAAAATCAAATTTTATGGACGTATTATTTTTGGGATATAATTGTAGCAAACTGTAAAGTTGATTGCGGCAAAACACGACATCTTCGGGCTTTATCAGCTTTTTGGAGATTGCAAACCATATTAGTTCCTCAATATTTTGTAAGTTGTTCATAAATCGCCGTACCCATTAGGATTTTGCGAATGCCATTGCCAAGCGGTAGAAATAATTTTTTCTATGGTGGTTCGCGTGGGATTCCAACCTAAATCTTTCTGTATTTTTTCGGAAGATGCTATAAGCAAATCGGGATCGCCGGCACGTCTGCCGACAATTTCTACTGGGAAATTTTTGCCTGTAATTTTTTGCACTTGTTCGATTATTTGCTTGTTAGAAAAGCCATTTTGACTGCCTAAATTATAAGCGGTGGATTCTCCGCCTTGCAAAAGGTTTTCCATTGCAAGAATATGCGCATCGGCTAAATCCATAACGTGAACATAATCGCGAATGCAAGTGCCGTCTGGCGTGTTGTAATCATCGCCAAACAGCTTTAACGAAGGTATTTTGCCTTGTGCCGCATGAATGCACAGCGGAATAAGATGCGTTTCTGGGTGGTGATCTTCGCCAATTTTGGCGGATTCGTGAGCGCCCGCAACATTAAAATATCGCAAAGCCGCATATTTTAGGTCGTATGCGTTTGCGTACCACTTTAGGATAGTTTCTGCCGCAAGTTTAGTTTCCGCATAAGGGCTAATTGGGGCTTTTGGCATATCTTCAGTAATCGGCGTAGTTTCGGGGATTCCGTACACGCTCGCACTAGAAGAAAACACGATTTTTTTCACACCATATTTTAACATTGTGTCAAGCAAATTCAACGTACCAACAACATTATTATGATAATATTTTGAAGGATTTTCGACACTTTCGCCAACCGCCATAAATGCCGCAAAATGCAGAACAGCATCTATTTTGTGCTGTTCAAATACAGTTGACAACTCGGCAGGTTTGCAAATATCGGCGTTGCAAAAGGTTGCACCTTGCCATATTGCCGCTTTGTGTCCCATGCTTAAATTATCGGCAACAATCGTATTGTAGCCTTTTTCTACTAATGTAGCTGTCATGTGGCTACCAATGTAGCCCGCGCCACCGCAAACTAAAATCGACATAAATTTTCTTCCAATCTATTTATTTGAGATTTGGCGAATGTTAATTTTAGAACATTCGCCAAAGTTTTTACAACAAAATTTTACAAATTTGGCAAAACAATGTCAACTTCTTTTCCTAGTTGACTGGAGCGGTAGATTCCGTCAACGATTGCTTGATTGTAGACGGATTCTATTGTGGGGATTGGTGCAGGTTTGCCCTCGGTAATTGCATCGCAGAAAGCCTTAACTTTGTTGTAAAATCGGTCATTTGAGGGTTGCCGCAACGGCACAGATGTTTCGCATAATTGACCTTGCACATCACTATACATAAATATTGGACCAATAGTGCCATCCCAAGCACCGCCCCAACCTGTGCCAACGCCAGCAGGTTTAATTTTAAGCCCTGCATCTGTGCCGAAAAACATTGTATCGCCCATGCTATCCATGTGCATTGCCCACGACATACGAAAATCTAGGGCAATATTGCCCTCCAATCGGATTAACGCCACCGAGAAATCGTCCACGGTAAAATTTTTCGAATCATTAAAATATTTGGGATTTTTGCCGAATTTGTCGGATGCGTACGCTGAAACGGTCAACGGTTTGGGATATTTTATTGCCGAAAGTACCATATCTAGCGAATAGCAACCTATATCTGCCAACGCACCCACGCCAGAGAGTTCCTTTTTAATGAACGTTCCGCCAGGGATTCCGCGCCGCCGACCGCCGCCAGTTTGAATGTAATAAACTTCGCCCAAAACGCCACTTCCGACAATATCTCGTACTAAATCCATGTTGGGATCGTACCGTGGTTGAAATCCTATCGTAAGGATTTTTTTATGCTGTTTTGCGACATTGTACATTTTTATTGCATCGTCCAAAGTTACGGACATTGGCTTTTCGCAAAGTACGTTTGCTCCCGCTTCGATGGCGGCTATTGTACACTCCGCATGAGTTGTATTGTACGTGCAAACGCTGACTCCGTCCAGTTCGAGAGCCAGTAAATCGGCGTTGTTATCGAAGGCTTTTACTTCGGTCAACCCTGCGTTGTCAAAAAATTTGCGAGCCTTGCCTTTTACAATATCCGAGCCGCCAACTAATTCGATTTCGTCTTTTAACCGAACATACGCATCCAAATGAGAATGAGCAATGCCGCCAGTTCCGATTATGCCGATTCTTAATTTCTTTTTTTCTTTTGCCATGAAAATTCCTCCAAGCAGTTTTTATACACATTATTTTATAATTTGCGTAAATGTTTGTCAATGGAAATTAAAATAAAAATTTGGATGTTTGTTGATTATTGTTTGCTTTCCGCAAGTACAAAATTTTTCTTTTGAGCCATTTCTTCGTTGTACACCATAACCTCAAATTCCCAAAGCAGTCGCTCCTCTAATGGAAATTGTTTGTAAATTTCGTCTCTTATATATTGCATTTTTCTACTTTCAAGTTCTTTAACAACCAATAAAAAAATGATTTTTCCGCCATCTACTCGAAATTTGTCAACGTTTTTAGGCAAACGTGGTTTGTTTTTTCGTCCACCATGCCATATTCCGCATATAATTTTAAGAGAATCTAAAAATTTTTGTGATATATCAGACATTTCCTGGTAAAATCTGTCTTTTTCGCTTTCTTTACGTAAAGTGGTTTTGGCTTCCACGAAAATAAGATTACCGCCATTTGATTCGCTAGACGGATAATATGTAACAAACTCCACAATTTTGAACCCTTTTTTCAAGGTTTCTTTATAAAAGTTTGATTTTTCTATGTGATAAAAATTGTCAACCCCAAAGTCTGCAAATGTCATTCCGCTTTCATACATATTAAAAAACCCTCTCATAATCCTCTTCAAGAAGTTTAGTGTTGGCATCAATAATAGCGTTATTTTCTAGCAAGTTGTAATCTTCGGCAGTTTCTGCTAATACGCCATTGCCCGATTCGTATAAGCTAATAAAAGATACATTGTCGTCGTCTTTTTTCTTTATGCTAAAATATTTCATTAGGTTGTATTCGTGGGTTGCCAAAAAAATTTGCACGCCATTTTTGGCGAGTTCCAAAATAACCTCAACCATAACGGACAAAAGTTTGGGATTAAGATTAGCTTCTGGTTCGTCCCAAAATAAAACTGTACCCTCTGCAATTTGCCCATTCATAATAAGTTGCCACAAAAGCCCAAATTTTTTGTGTCCTTCTGCCTCCATGGCAAAAATTACTTCTCTACCGTCATTTTTCCTAATCCAAAAACTGTTGTCGTTTTCGTTCAAAAAAACTTTTCCGTTCATAACCTTTTCAAGTTTTGGTAGGATTTTATCGGCGAATTTTGGCGGAGTGTCAAGTTTACTTTTTTGTGCCTTTATTATTATGTTTAGTAGAGAATCGTCTGCTGCTAAGTTGTAGTCCATGTCTTGTAGAGAAGCATCTGCTGCTAAGTTGTAGTCTGTTTCTTGTAGAGAAGTGTCTATTTTTAATTCGTTGTAAAATGAAAGTAAATCATACATTCGAACAATATGGGAAATTGACAACATATCTTTTGCAGGGATTAGTGTTGAAAATATTTTTTCACTTATAGGAGTAATAGGGGGATCGTCGTGTAAAATTATATGTAAGCTACCATAGCCATCATGTAGAGAGCCATACATAGATTTTTTTATGCAAGTGTCGTAATTATATTTTTGTTTGTTTATTTTTATTTGTATAAAAATATCTTTATTTATATTACGATTAAACGCTCTACTACTCATAGGGTTGGACTTAAAAAGTGTGTACAATTCAACATTAACACCTATTTCGCTTAACGAGTGATTACAAAACGCGTGCAATACTTTCAACAAATGCGTTTTACCAGTTCCATTTTCGCCGATTAAAACATTTACACCTGGCGAAAATTCACACTCAAAATTTTCAAACACAGTAAAATTTTCAAGTTTAACAGATTCAATAGCCATTGTTAAATCTCCTCATATAAATTATAATTTTGTTATTTACAAGCCGTTATTTTTCATTATCCCGTCAAGCACAACAATATCTGTTTCAATATCGATAGCTTTATCGCTATATAAACTATCTAATTGGTGCAAAAATGCCTCTTCAAATTTTACCAAAGATTGCCTAATTTTTTGCAAAGTGCTTTGTATGTTGTCAACTTTTACCTTTTTGCTGTCGTATTCTTTGTATTGGTTCAAAAATTTTAGCATGGTTGGGTAATAATAATTTATAAATGTAGCAATTTGGTTGGATTGTTTGGGATTTTTGGCAATATGGTCAAAAATTTGCTCGCTTATCCGCTGCATATTAGATATATGTCGATTTATCTCAATATCTTGCAAATTTAAGGCGTTTAACTGCTGAATATATTCTTGACCTAACAGCAAAATATCGTCAACCTTTTTGTCGCCAGAATTATACACTTTTGCTGGTAACAATTTTCCCTTAAAAATTTTGGCAAGCAACAAATACAGCATAATAGCCAACCAAACCACCATAAGCAAATCGCTCCAGCGGTACATTGGAAAAATTATGGCATACAAAAAGAAGAAGATTCCTGTGCCGTAAATTGGAATTACTGACCTCTTGCGATTTTCCATGTTATCACCCTTTCGAAAAATATTTATCTAAAATTTTAACTTTTCACAGAATACTGCAAAATCAATAATTCTACAGCAAGTTCGGCTTCTAGTAAACCTGTTTTTATGCGATAATCTGTATCTTGACAAGCCAAAACTGCGGATATTAGTTTTTGTTCGGTAAATTTTGTGGCTTGCTGTAGGCATTCTCGAACAATGAAATCTCGCAAATTTAACGTTGCCGCAATTTGCCGTTGTCCCATTCCTTTTGCCGAGCAAGATTTGCATTGCAAAACCATTCTAAATTGTCTGGCTATCATTACTAAAATTACAATGGGCTGCTCTTTTGCAATCAGCATATTTCGGTACAACGAAAGGGCTTTTTCGGGCTGTCCACTGCAAACTGCCGCAACAAGGTCAAAAATGCGAGCCTCTAACGATTTTGTGCAAATTTCGTCAACATCTTTTTCGGTAATTGTGTCGCGGTTGCCTACAAAATCGCCCAATTTATCCGCTTCTGAATATATTGCATCCATTCCCTTTGGAACAGTCGCCAAAATTTTGTGTATAACTTGCGTGGATATTTTTTTATTTTTCTTTTTGAAAATGTTCGCAAGCCACTTGACAAGCTCTGCATTTGACGGCATTTCAAATTCGATGGCTCTTCCTAAAGTGGAGATTTGCTTGTACAAACGATTTCGCTTGTCAACAGCGGTTTCTACAAAAATTATTATGGTAGTTTTTGGGATATTTGGCAAATATTTTGTCAACTGCTCTGTGTCGTCTTTTCTGCCAGTTGCTACTAATTGCGAATCTTTTATGTAAACCAAGCGGTTGTTATCCAAAAATGGAAACGTATCTGCCGCATCAATTACGGTGGATATTTCAAAATCTTTGCCGTCAAAAACATCTTTGTTCATTGTGGAATCGCTTATCAATTTTTCCGCAAAAAGATTGGCATAATATCTCACTAAATAGACTTCTTCGCCGTATAGCAAATATACTGGCTTAAATTGTCCTGTCTTAAAATCGTTTTTAATTTCCTGCATAATTAGCCTCCCAACTGCATTTGATAGCCGTTATAATTTATTTGTAGCGAATCGTCCAAAACGGTAACGTAAAAATTGCCAATGTTGATAATATCGGCTGTTCCGACCGTGTAAATTGGCGTTTCGTGGCGATTTGCCGCAACTTGCAAGCGCATTCCAAGCCCCGAGTTTAAGTTGACATTTTCTAATACGTACAAAACGGCGATTCTGTTGGATTCTGCAAGTTCGATTAAGCCCATTATATACATAGGACTTGCGTTTGTTGCAAATACAGCACTTGCCTTGTTGATTCCTCGGTGATCGAGATACGGCATTAAAACCGTTACGCCAGTATTTGTGCCTAAAATTCGGTTGTTTCCGCCGCCGTTTATTACAATGGAATCGCCCGCGCCGTGCAGAACGTAACTATTTATTTCCAGGTCGGTAAAGGCAAAATCTCGTTGCTCGAGAGCGTTGAAAAATACAGCGGCTACTAATATTATAACAGATAAAATCAAAACTTTGGAGCGTTTTGTAAAATATTCGCCAAATCCACTGAAAGCGTAGCCAAAAGCCAACATTGTGATAATTGCCATAATCGTTGCCAATAATCCACGGTTGCCAATCAGCAAAACAGCCGCTGGCAACGACAAAAAGAAACTTACAACAATTTCGTAAAATTGCAAAATAAAATACACAATGCCAACCAAAAATCCCGCAACAGCAATAAAAACTAATCCAATCAATCCGACAAGCAAGCCAACAACAAGCAACAAAACAACGGTTGGAGCAACTATCATGTTGATTATCACGCTGTAAGTTGAAATATAGGAAAAATGATAAGCCAAAATTGGATAGGTTGACACAGTAGCAACCAAGTTATAAGCAAAAAATTGTCTAAATTTGGCGTTATTTAGAAAATTTAGCGGTTTGAAATTCGGCACTTTTTGCTTTAATTTGAGAAGAAACCTGCCGGTGGGTTCGGTTAGCAAAACTAAGCCAAAAACTGTGCCGAACGAAAGTTGAAATCCTATGCTGAACAAATAAAGCGGTTGATAAAGCAGCAATAACAGGCACGAAAAAGATACAGTTGTTACGCCATCACGATCGCGGTACAAGATGCGGGCAAATACCGCAACTGTCGCCATTGTAAACGCTCGCACGGTGGAAATTCCTGCGCCCGTGATAAAAACATAAACCAACATAATTGCTAATGCCGTGATTCCTGCGGTTCGTTTGTTGAGAACTTTCTCCAACAAGAAACTCATTGCCATCATCAAAATGGACAAATGCAATCCCGAAACAACCATTAAGTGGTAAATTCCCGCCTCTCGGTACATAACAACAACGGGATCGTCCATATCTGGGCGTTCTCCCAAAACGATTGACTGAATCAGCCTAGCCTCTCGATAGGGCAAAATTGCGGAATAAACCTCTGATAATCGGTTGCGAACCAAAAATGCCGCTCGTGTTAAATTGAGATACGTTCCGAAAGTTTCGGCGGTTCGTGCATTAAAACGCCCGTGGATTCCCTGCGCGCGTTGTGTCATAAATTCGTTGTACGCTCCAGGAATTGTCGGTAGCGAAAGCTGAAATAAATCCCCTGTTAGCACAATTCGTTGACCAATGTCAACTGTGTATTCGGGCGAAAGATATGTCAACAGCAAAGCATTTTTTTGAGCATGATTTTCGATGCCTTCGTCTGCTAAAATGATTAACCGTTGCCAGCCTGTTCTTGTGTAGCGAGTATCTTGTACAATGCCCGAAAATTGCAGGTTTTCGCCTGGTACAACGGTTGTGTTTAATTGAGATGTAGTTCCTATAAAAGTTGCTAAAAATGCCAAAATGCACAAAAAAATAGGTGGATATTTTGTCAAATAGAAAATTACAGCACAAATCATTAAGGCAACGGTTGCAAAAATTGCGTACAAAAATACTAGCTGGCTTTCGTAAAACGAAAAGGCAAATCTTCCGCAAATAATGCCAGCAACCGCAAAAAATAAAGCTATTACAATAGGTCGTCTAAAAATTTCGGTTGTCATAAATTATAAATCGTCAACAGTAAAAATCGTGTCAAAATAGGGAACTCCGTTAAAAGTATCACGGCGTTCAGATTCAATTAAAAATTGCAAACTTGTAATTGTGCCGACATTTTCTGTAACCGAGCGGACGATTGACTGCAAAGTTAAATCTGCCAAAAGTTGATGCCCTTGAAAATTGGCGGTAAAATCTTCGCTAAAGTTAATTGTGCAAATGCTGCCCTCTGTTCGAATGTCCAAAATGCGCGTGTTTGCTGGGATTGTTGCCGTTAAATAATTGGTATTTGTGCCGTTTATCAGTTCTTCGACGATTGCTTGATACGCAGGAACGCCGTCGGGACGTTCTATTGTGCGAACTTCGGAACGTAATTGGTTTGTGTTTGTGTCAACAAAATATAATGTCATGGTTTGCGAAACAACACGCATTGGCATAATATTTTGGTTGACAAGAACGCTATTTTGAGATAACAAGCCAATCGGCTCTTCGAAGGAGTTTTGCAGTTCTTCGCCATCGACAAAAATTAACACGCCGTCAATTTCGATGAACGGCAAATTTGTCATAGTTTGAGACAAAGCGGCTCTAAAAAGCCCTTCTTCGTACGGAGCCATTTCGTTGTAACGGTTTGGGAAATAAATTTCCATTACGTTGCCACGAATAATAATCTCGGTAAACAGCAAATCGGAGGGAATTGTTCGGCGCAACGAGGTATTTTGTGGCGGTTCGTACAATTTCAAAACAGTTGCTTGCACCATGGTTTCGATGGTAGATTCTGCTATATTACGGCGTTCTGGCTGCAAGCGGTTTGTTCTTGTATCAAATTGATATATGTAAATTGTGTAGCCGTTAGGTTGAAAATAAAACCAAGTTCCCGCAAAAACTATCGATAAAAATATAAATATGCCAACAAATATAAAAACTTTTTTCATGTTTTGCCACCTTTTTCGAAAAATTTATTGAATTTCGGTTATATCTTCGATAATTTCCAATTCGTGAGTAATAACGCAATCTGGAGTAATAAAGCCGACCAAATTGTTTTTATTAACGCCCAAAAAAGTTCCCAAAGTGGTTGTTCTGTTGGTTTCAACACGAACGCTCATTCCTCGTTCAAAAGTGTTGCCATTAAAAATTAGGCTTTCAATGGGAAAAAGCATATAACATTTGGTTAAAATTAAATCCAGTTCAACCTGTTTATAAGGCACAACAGTTGTGCGAGTAGCGGCAAAAGTGAAAACTCTGACTAAACCTTTAATAAACCAGGTTAAAATTAAAGCTAATATTGCGGCAAAAATATAATCTTGAGCAGTCATAAAAAATTCCCTTTCTATCACTTTTGTTGAGAAACATTTGAGATTATTATAACAAATATTTTTAATTATGTAAAATTTTTATTATCTTTTTGGTTTTGCCCACTCTATTTTAACTTTTCGACCTTTAATTTTTGCACTTGACATTGTAGATAATATTTTTTTGATAGTATTTTTTGGAACGTCAACAAAAGTAAAATCGTCATAAATATCAATATTGCCAATAATTTTGCCCGAAATTCCCGATTCATTGGCGATTGCTCCAACAATATCCCGTGGTTGAACTTTGTCCCGTTTGCCTATTGTGATAAATAATCGAGCCATATTTTTGTCCGTTTTGGCTTTTTTGTTGGATTTTTGTTTGGATTTTTCTTCGTGGCGGTCAAAATCATGGTAATTGCGGGGTTCTTCAAATAGAACATCTTCGGTATTTGCATCTTCGTCGTGCAAATGGAACTTAAATAACGCTGCGGCAATGTCCATTGTGCTGTAATCGCCCAATGATTCCACAATGTTGACATATTTGCTTAAATGTCCGTCTTCCATAATGCTTTTAATTTTTTCGGTAAATTGCCGAGTTTTAATTTCTTCGATGTCGATTAAGGTTGGCATTTTGCCACGTTTTATTGTGGCTTTTGTGTGGCGCATAATTTCTCGCAATTTATAAATTTCTCGTCCTGCAACAAAGGTAAAAGATTGTCCCGCTCTGCCAGCTCTGCCAGTTCTGCCGATTCTGTGAATATAATATTCTTCGTCTTGCGGCAAATCGTAATTAAAAACAATGTCAATATCGTCAACATCGATTCCGCGTGCGGCAACATCGGTTGCAACAAGAATTTCCAATGTGCGGTTGCGAAACTTTCTCATAACTAAATCTCGTTGCACTTGCTTAAGATCGCCGTGCAAACTTTCTGCAAAATAGCCGCGACCTTGCAACTGTTCGGTGATTTCGTCAACTCGTTTTTTTGTATTACAAAAAACAAGCGACAAAGTAGGCGATTCAACGTCAATCAACCTGCACAAAGCCTCTAATTTAAGAGATTCTCGTACTTCAAAATAAACTTGTTCGATACTTGGAACAGTCAACGTATTTCTTATTACAGTAATATGTTTGGGATTATTTTGGTACATTTTAGTAAGTTCTAAAATTGCGGTTGGCATTGTAGCCGAAAAAAGCAAGGTTTGGCGGTCATCACGCAATTTATCCAAAATAAACTCAATATCTTCGCGAAAGCCCATATCGAGCATTTCGTCGGCTTCGTCAAGCACAGCTATTGACGTTTCGGATAATTTTAAGGTTCGCCGCTGCATATGATCCATAACTCTGCCAGGAGTTCCAACTACAACTTGAACGCCTTTTTTTAAGGCGCTAATTTGGCGTTCGATAGGTTGTCCACCATAAATTGGGATAACTCGTACGCCTTTTCGGTAGCGTAACAATTTGTTAAATTCTTCGCTAATTTGGATGGCTAATTCGCGCGTTGGACACAAAATTAAAGCCTGAACTTTTGGCAAATTTTGGTCGATGCGTTCTAGCAAAGGTATTCCAAAAGCGGCTGTTTTGCCTGTTCCAGTTTGAGATTGCCCAATGACATCTTGACCTGCCTGTATTTGTGCAATACATTGCGATTGAATCGGCGTTGCCTCTTCAAAGCCCATATCTTCAATAGCACGCAGTGTTTCAGAAGATAAATTCATTTCGTGAAAGTTCAAAGGTTCTTGATTCATATTTTCATAATTTGTTCCTCTCTAAAAATAAACAACCTATTCATTATATCACAAGCCAAATAAAAAAGCAAAAAAATTTTCAAAAAAATTTGACAAATCAAAAACATGATAGTATCATAGTTTATGTAAGACATAAGTAGAATTTAATTTTACAATTTCATGGAAAAGGAGAATGACTATGATTACTATGAAAAAGAGAAAGTTTTTGCTATCTGTTGCACTTATTGGCACGTTGTTTATTAGTTCGATACCTTCAGTAAATGCACAACAAGATGCAGCCGCAATGCAAGCCGAAATAGCCGAGTTACGAGCGTTAATTCAAGCATTAGTAGGCAATACTGGAAACACAGCACCAACTCCAGGAGTACCAAATATTTCTCGGCAGCAAGCCCGCGAAATTGCACTTGACCTTATCGGAGCAGGTGTAGCAGGCGAAGTAATGCTGTTTACCGAGGACGGCGTTTTAACATTCGAAGTAGAAATTCGTCAAGGTGCGTTACGTCATACAGTTTATGTCAACGCAATAACTGGCAGTGTGATAAGAATGGTTCGCCAAGATGACGTTAATGCAGTAGGCACTCCTGCCGCTCCCGCCGTTCCTGCAACACCAGTTGACACAAGCGGAATAGTAATAGGAAACGTTGTACCACGTCCACCAGCACGAACAGGAGGACCCGCAAATCCAGCAATATCCGCACAACGTGCCGTTGAACTTGCTCGCGACCACTTAATATCAATAGGCATAGCCACCGCACGATTTGACTACATTTATATGGATATTGAGGCAGGTCAATGGGTTTGGAGCGTTGAATTTGACTCGCAAGGCAGAGATTTAGAATTTTACATTAACGTACAAACAGGGGCGTTTTTACAAGCACCACAAGCAACAACGCCAGTTGCTCCTGTAGCACCTGCTCCGCAAGCAACAGGCGGAAGTGCGGCATCGCCGAGTCCTGCAGCACCGAGTGCGGCATCGCCAAGCCCTGCAAGTGGTCAAGGCAACCGCCCACAAAACCCTGCAATTTCACTGGAACGTGCAATAGAATTAGGACACGCCGAATTAGCACGGCGCAACCTTTCTGGTACTTTCCGCAACCATTCTGGCATGGAATGGGAACGTGGTCAATGGGTTTGGGAACTAGTTTTTAGAGTTCCAGGCGGAAGATTGCCATTAGTTGAAATGTACATAAATGTAGATAATGGCAATATTGTTAAGTTTGAATGGGATGATTGATTTATAAATTCAATCAATTTCAAAATAGACTGATGCAAGAGAAACCATTGGCGGACTTTTCGAGTTCGCCAATGGTTTTCGAAAACGAAAAAATCCCAAATCCAAAAAAATTCCAAAAATTTTGTAAACATAATTTTTTTAGGATAAATTCGCCTGTTTTGCTCCTATAAAAAAATTACAAAAAAATTACAAAAAGTCTTGACAAATTAGAAAATAGCTATTATACTAACATTGTTGGAACTACTATTTAGTTCTAGGGTATGTAAAAAATGTGTGGTGCAACGTTATGCCAATTTAACGCACTTTTAAGGCACAACACACCATAAACAGTACCCTTGACGTTAATATGACCTACGAGAAATCTCGCTAAATAGCAGAATCTCGTGAGTGTACCTCGTGTTTTTCAAAATTTACTGTTGTCAAATTGTTGGATTTATCGTGAATTGCTTAAAATGCTCAACTTGTAAATGTTTTGTCTAACAAATCGGTGCATTAAGGCTTTACCGAAATTACAATCGTTAAAGTATTGCAACCTGTGCTATCTTCAAAAATAAGCAAGTTTGCTTAATGTGAATAAGCCTTGTCAATCGTGTAATGTTTTCGATATGCTAAATTCCATGTAGTAGTTTTGCAATTTAGGAAATCGGTTACCAAAAATAAGACGCTCGCATCCTAAAATTAGGTTTTAACCATTAAGGTTTATTGTAACCGTGTGATAAACGGCGTTTGGCAACCGTCATCGACCACAGGTCGAACTTTTATCAAAATCTAGGAGGATTTTTGTATGAAAAAACTTTTTTTACTAGTAAGTCTTGTAATGGCGTTATTTGTAGTGGCTGCTTGTGCTAATGAAACACCTGCACCTGCCGCTCCTGCACAACCTGCTGAACCAGCAGCTCCTGCTGAACCCGCTGCTCCCGCAGAACCAGCACCAGCTACTGACGAACCCGCTGATACTGCCGATGCTGGCGGTCTTTCTGGCGAAATCACCTTTACATGGTGGGGCGACCAAGGTCGTCATGATGCAACAAACGCAATCGTTGACTTATTTGTTAGCGAAAACCCTGGCGTTACAATCAACACAGTTTACCAACCATTCGCTGGCTACCAAGAAGTTTTGGCAACCGACTTAATGGCTGGCACAGAAGCCGATTTAATGCAAATCAACTTCA
>WRKG01000250.1 GCA_009778185.1 Bacillota bacterium | reverse complement strand
TTGGCAAAACCGCAACCAACCGCCGTTAATAATCCCAAGCCGACAAAACCGCAACCAGCCACCGTTAGTAATCCGCAACCGCAAAAACCGCAACCAACCGCCGTTAGTAATCCGCAACCGCAAAAACCGCAACCAACCGCCGTTAGTAATCCGCAACCGCAAAAACCGCAACCAGCCGCCTTTAGTAATCCCAAGCCGACAAAACCGCCAAAAAACAAACATTCGCCAAAAGTTGGCGATATTATAACGTTCAGCAATTACGAATGGCGAATCCTCCATGTGCAAAACAAGCAAGCATTATTGTTAAGTGATTTGGTACTAGAAACACGCCCATATAACATAAAAAATACCGCTATAACTTGGGAAAAATGCTCTCTTCGGTATTATCTTAACAACGATTTTTACAACAAACTTTCCGATAAAAGCCAAATAACCCAAAAAACTATAGTCAACGATGATCACCCTGAATATGGAATATTTGGCGGAAACAGAACAACCGATCGTATTTTCCTATTAAGCCTTGAAGAAGTAGTAAATTATTTTGGAAATGGGAACAGCGATATGTCAATATTGAAAAACGATGGATATATTAGCGATAAAAATAACAGTAAACGAATTGCCCGAGACACCTCGGGTGCGGCAGCGTGGTGGTGGCTACGGTCGCCTGGTTACTTTAGTGGTATTGCCTCCTTTGTCTCTAATGGCGGCGTTGTCAATGTCATCCACTACTCTGTATCTGTAGTTGGCGGAGTTCGCCCCGCATTGTGGATAAATCTTTAACCTAAAAATTTTTGGCAATGTGATATTTTGCGTAATTAAGCTAGGGGGAAATTGTAAATGAAAAAATGTAAAAATTGCGGTGGCATTTTAACTTCGCCCAAAGGAGTAACTTTGCAAATATGCCCCTTTTGCCAAACGGATAACAATACGCCAACCAAATCCACCACAGGCGAGGAACATCTGCGAGATGCGTTTTTGCAAGATAGCTCAATATACAAGGATAAATGGCGACTAAAAGGTTTAATTAACGATCGTTTCGCCGCCGAAGATAAACTTCGCAAACGCTTGCGAATCGCTGTTGACGAAAATATAGCAGCTAAAATAATAAAAATGCTCCCTGAAAGTGTCAACGAGCAGAAAATCCGCATTGCAAATATTGCAACATACTTTGCAGACGAATACGATTGGTCAGTTGCACAAGGTGCGGAATATGTGCGAATTTTAGCCTTTGGAGCAAACGTTAATGCAGAAGTTTTGGCGGTACTTGCCAATTTGGCAAAAGCGCCGCCAGCCGCCGTTAATAATCCGCCACCCGCCTGCCAGACGGGCAGGTCGCCAAAAGCAATGGCACTAACAACCCCGCTGAAAATCGGCGATATTATAACGTTTAGCAATTACAAATGGCGAATCCTTGATGTACAAAATAATCAAGCCTTGCTATTAAGTGATTTGGTATTAGAAAAACAAGCATACAACAAAAAAAATACCGATATTACTTGGGAAACTTGCACTCTTCGCAAATATCTCAACAACGATTTTTACAATAAACTTCCCTACAAAAGCCAAATCGCCAAAAAAATTATAGTCAACAATAATAATCCAAGGTGGGGAACAAAAGGCGGAAACAAGACAACCGACCATATTTTTCTGTTAAGCCTTGAAGAAATAGCACAATATTTGGGAAATAAATATACCACTATGGCAAAGTTAAAAATGCAAGGCTATGTTGACGACTCAAATAACAATAAACGAGTTACCAAAAATACCGCAGGTGCAACTTCGTGGTGGTGGTTGCGTTCGCCTGGCTACAGTATTTATGATGCCGCTCGTGTAAACAATAGCGGAAGTATCGGCATCGACCGCCGAAATGTATCTGTGGTTGGTGGAGTTCGCCCTGCTTTGTGGCTAAATATTTAGCGGATAATAATTTGTATTCAATCAATCAAAACCGCAAAATATCACAAATGCGAATCGGACAAACGGCGAATCGGACAAACGTAGGGGCGGATATTATCCGCCCGCAGGACAACTGGCGGATAATATCCGCCCCTACGGCAATGCAATAGTAATGGCAACAATACAATGATAATAGCGGCAATACAATGCCGATTGCGGCAAAATTCACAACAATCAAAACAATATATCTTAAGGAGGAACACTTTCCATGAGCAAACTAAAAGAAGGCGAACTAATTAAAAATGGGTTCGCATTGCCCGCGGCTGGCGGCATGAAATGTGTCATCGAAGAATTTATCGGTGGCGGCGGTCAAGGAGAAGTTTATCGGGTAAAATTGGGTTCTGAAACACTTGCATTAAAATGGTACTTTGAAGATAGCCAAAAATCCGAGTTAAAGGCTTCTCTAAAAAATTTGATAAACATCGGCGCGCCCAACGACAATTTTTTGTGGCCAAAAGAAGTAATCGAATACGAAGGCAAATTTGGCTATGTTATGGGATTACGCCCTGCGGAATACCAAAAATCCCAGTTGCTTGTCAATGGCAAAATTAACCTAAATTTTAGAACGGTGGCTCACGCTTGTTTGCAACTTGCAGACAGTTTTCGCCTTTTGCACATTCCAGGGCTTGCCTACCAAGATATAAATTGGGGCAATTTATTTATCAATCCAAGCACTGGCGACATCCTAATTTGCGACAACGATAATGTTACCGAACATGGTAAAAATGTTGCTGGTATAGCGGGAACATACGGCTTTATGGCTCCCGAGGTTGTTATGGGCGGCTTGCCAAATGCTCATACTGATATGTTTTCGCTGGCGGTTTTGATGTTCCGAATGCTGTTTTTGGATCATCCGTTTGACGGAAAACGTTGGGTTGATACCGCTTGCTGGGATCAAGCGGCACAAAAAAAATATTATGGTCAAATGCCGCTGTTTATATATAATCCTAGCGATTCCTCTAATAATCCAGTTGCTGGCGAGCAGGATAACGTTATACTTCGCTGGAAAATGTACCCGCAATACATTAGAGATTGCTTTACAAAGGTTTTTACAGAGGGTTTAACCGATCCCGAAAATGGTCGGCTTATGGAAGAAAATTGGCTTGACGTATTTCGACGTTTGCAGGAAAGTATTTTCCCGTGTCCGTATTGCGAAGTGCCGATAATTTACGATGTTGACAAAATAAAGAACGAGGGCAAAATTAGCTGTTGGAATCCCAAATGTCAAGGCTACGAGCAAAAACTGCCAACTCCTCCAAGATTACGTATAAAAATAGGCAAACGAGAAAGAATCGTCGTACTAAATGTGGACACAAAATTATATCATTATCAACTTGTAAAAAGTGCTCCAAGCCTAAAAGAGGGCGGTCCAGTTGTAGCAGAAATGGCACAAAATCCCAAAGATCCCGAAAAATGGGGATTGCGAAATTTATCCAATAATAATTGGACTTTTACAACAAATAGCGGCGATATAAAAGATGTCAACCCAGATAAAGCTATGCCGCTTACAAAAAATATCAAAGAAATTGATTTCAAAACATCGGCAACTGCCGAAATAAGAATATAATCTTGAAAGGATGATAAATAATGGCGATTGACAGCGTACCAATAATAGGAGGCGGCGTTTCCAAACGGGAACTCAAAATTTTTTGGCTAATAGATGTTTCAGGTTCTATGGCAATAGACGGAAAAATGACCGCAGTAAACCGAGCAATAAAGGCAGTAATTCCCGAGCTACAAAGTTCGGCAGAAGATTTTCCCGATATTCAAACATACGTGCAGGCAATGAAATTTGGCAATGGCGCAGAATGGCATAATTCTAGTGCCGAAAAAATTGAAAGTTACGTATGGCGCGAAATTGATGCAGAGCAAGCTGTAACAGATATGGGCGCAGCAATGCAATTACTAGCACATGAACTTACAGAAGAAAAACTGGGAAAAAAGGCGATTCCTCCTGTAATAATTTTGTTAAGCGACGGGCAGCCAACCGATAATTACGAGGGCGGATTGGAAGAATTGCTTAAACAACGTTGGAGCAAAAAATCCATTCGTGTTGCAATAGCTATCGGAAAAGATGCAGACGAAGAAAAGCTGAAAATGTTCTGCTCAAATCCCGTGGAAATTCCTCCGTTTGTTGCTGGCAACGAAACGCAACTTGTTAAATTTATCAAATGGGCATCGGTGGCACTTTCCAGAACTGCGTCAACTCCCGCCATTGATGCTACAGGCGGTGTTGCTGCTGTACCAACTCCTCCGCCAATAAAGGCAGAAGTAAAAATCGGCGAAGCAAGCGACGACACAGACGATGACGTTTGGTAAAATTTGGCAAAGTCAAATTTTAATGTGAATTAACGGTTGATAATGTTAAAAAATTGCGTTTGGTAAAATCTCGGTGCAAGCGTTCTAAATTCAACCGTTGATTCACATTGCAAAAATGAGGTGATAGCATGAAAAATAACATATGGATTCCATTTGGCGAATCGGTAACAGGTGCATCTCATGCACGAAAAGAGCCGCCTTACGATGTCAACCAAGATGCACTTGCTTTTCACAGGGGCGAATTTTCTGAAAATGGAATAATGCCCACTGTTGTTGCGGTTTCGGACGGACACGGCGGAAGACCGTATATAAGAAGTGAAATGGGATCCAAATTTGCGGTTGAGGCAATTTGCACGGTAGCAAAGCGAATGAAAGGAATCGGCAATTATTTTAACTCTGATACAGAAAAAAATTACAGAATCAGCCAATTTGAAGATGCGGTTGCTCACATAAAAGCGCAAATATTCAAAATATGGAAAGAATCTGTAAATAACGATATTCAAAAATTGCCCTCCATTTGGACGGAAAACGAAAAAGCAAATTTGGAAAAATATTGTTCTTCCCAAGAATACGCCGATGTTATGGAAGAGCCTTTGCTAGCCTACGGTTGTACGCTTTTGGCTGTAATAGCCTATTCCGAGCTAGTGCTAATATTGCAGTTGGGCGACGGCGATATTTTGGGATTAAACGAAGACGGCTCTGTAACCGACTTGACAATAGCCGACGAACGCAACTTTGGCGGCGGAACTATGTCGTTATGCACGTTAAAAAATGCGGCAGAAATTCAGCACAAAATTTTAATAGGAAACGATATTCCCGCACTTATTGCCGTGTCAACGGACGGTATTGTTAATTCTTTTGACGACCGATTGCCGCAAAACGAAAACGGCTTTTACCAAATTCCAACGGAAATAAAAACGCATCTTAAAAATAACGATTTTGACACCAAAAAAGTTGGTGCAATATTACAAGAAAGCCTTAAAAACATAACAACAAACGGCTCTGCGGACGATGTTACGCTGGGAATTTTATTTGATACCGACAAAATAATGTCAATGGTGGATAACATTGTAGAAGAAGTTGACATTGCCAACGTTGAATCGCCAACCGAACCATTAGAATCCGCAAAAATAGGCGAAATTGTCTCGTTTAGCGGCTATAATTGGCAAGTGCTAGATATTCAAGACAACCAAATTTTGCTGTTAAGCCAATTTATACTAGAAAAACGTGCTTATCACGATGCAAAAACCTCTATAACTTGGGAAAATTGCACTCTTCGGCATTATCTAAACAACGATTTTTACAACAGCCTAATCGACAAAGACAAAATAATTACAAAAAATTTGTTCAATTATGATAATCAATGGTCTAAAATTAGCGGAGGAGATAAAACAACCGACAATATTTTTCTGTTAAGCCTTGAAGAAGTAGTACAATATTTTGGCGATAGCGGAAAGTTGAAGAATAGAAGTTTTTTGCTATCAAAGATAAACGATGAATTTAACGAAAAGCGAATATCAAAAACCGCCAGTGGCGTTGCGGAATCCTGGTGGTTACGTTCGCCTGGTTTTGAAAAAAGAACAGCTGTAAGCATTATGCCTAATGGTAAAATCAATGTTTATGGTTACTATGTATCGTCTAATAACGGCGTTCGCCCTGCTTTGTGGCTACAACTGTAATGTGCAAACTATAAAACATAAGGAGAAAATTATATGGCAAACAAAATAAATGCCGCCGTGGGCATAGCAAAATGCCAACATACCAACAAAATATACGGCGTTCGAGTAGAAGAAAAAGGCAAAGATAAATGGTGGGCAACGTGGACATTTCCCATTAAACCAGAAGTTGCAACCCGCGAGGGCTACAGCGAGCAGCCGTTTCCTGCTGATATTCAATATGAAAAAAATTATCCTGGTTGTCCATATTGTCAACAATTTGAGGACTTAAAAACAGGCTCAATTTCGAATGGGCAAAAAGCGGATGTTTACCTTGCAGTGGATTTATCGGGCAGTATGGGCGGAAATCCATTATCCGAGGCAAAAAAAGCAATGATAGATTTTGTCGCTCAAATGAACGCAAAACAAATACGCATAGGAATCATCGCCTTTGCAACAGGAAAATCTCATGTATTAGAATTAACCGATAATTACGAAAATGTCAAGCGAAAAATTAACGCATTAACCGTTGGGTACGATGGAATTGGCGGCGGCAACGCATCCGAACCATTTACCCTTGCACGTCCCATTTTGGAAAAAAATGAGGGCATGAAATATATTTTGGTTTTGACAGACGGCGAATGGTGCGATTTAGACGAACGCTGGGCAATTTCGGAAGCCAAAAAATGCCATAAATCCAAAATCGAAGTAATAGCCCTGGGATTTGGCGGAGTTAAAAAATCATTTTTAGATGCCATCGCCTCATCAAAAGAGTTTTCCAAACTTACAACGCTGAATAATTTGTCAGATGCTTTTACTGGCTTTGCTAAAGATATTGGTGCAGGGCGAAAGTAAAGTAAAATGTTTTATATTGAAAATATTGCGAAATATTGAAATATTGCGAATTTGGAAATATTGCGAATTTGGAAATATTGCGAATTTGTAGGGGCGGATATTATCCGCCCGAATTTTATTAAACTGCTCAAACACAAACCCAAACAGAATCCCGTTCAATCAACTTGGCAGGAATATAATATCTATGACAATGGATTTTCCCGTTCAAAGTTTGTTGCATTGCAAAAAATGCAGTTTCGGCTATTGCCTTTTTATTTATATCCATTACAGTAAGTTGCGGCTTGGTGTTTTGGCTTAAATCTGTGTTGTCAAAACTTATTAGCGAAACATCTTTTGGAACTTGCAAGCCGATCTTGTTTAGACTATTTATCAAAAAATATGCCGCCATATCGCAATGACAAATAAATGCGGTTGGCATTTTTTTTGGGAAATCTAAATTTATCTCGTACAGCCCTGTTTTGGGATGATTATTTGCAATAATCCAATCGTCATTAAAGGGCAAATTGGCGTTTTGTAAGGCTTTTAAGTAGCCAAAATAACGGTCGTTAATGCTGCTAGTTTGGTTTATATTGCCCACAAATCCAATTTTTGTGTGTCCGTTGCGAATCAAATGGCTTGTTGCACTGTAACTTTGATAAAAATTGTCCACCAAAACATAATTAACATTCAAATAACTTTTGTAAAAATCTACCGCCACAATCGGAATATTCGTTTTTGTAAACTGCTTTATATGCTCGTCCGATAACTCGCCAACTAAAAAAATACCGTTGACTTGTTGCGGTAATGTAATTTCGTCATCCTCTGTTTCTACTACTATCGGAATCAACTGATGTCCGTCCGTTGTTGTCAACTGGTTTAAGTGGTAAAATATCGGGTTATAAAATTTGTCGGTTTCCAAAAAAAATCGCCGTGATACGACAAATACAAAGGTTTTGCCTTCAACTTTTTTTCCTAAATAGCCCATTTCTGCCGCAACTGCCAAAATACGCTGTCTTGTTTCGTTGCTTATTCCCTGCTTATTGTTGATTGCCTTCGAAACCGATACTTTCGTGATTGACAATTTGTCCGCTATATCTTGCATTGTAATTTTTTTCATTTTGTTCATCCTTATTAGATTTTTTATAATGATATTATTGTACCTTATTTTATGCGATTTGGGAATACAAAAGTAACTTAACTTTTAAGTTACTTTTTACACTAAACTAAAATAAAAATTTTTATTTTCAAACTTTATTGACAAAAGTCCGCATTTAAGTTAGAATTATTTGAAGTAACAAAAAAGTTACAAAAAATTGGAGGGCAAAATATGACGTTTGCAGAAAAGAAAGCAAAATTTGAAAGTAACAATAAAATATCCGAAAGTGTTTTAGTAAATTTTAAGGGCGTTGATGGTTTTGACGTTTACAACTGCTCTATTCCGTTTGTGTGGAACGGCGTAAAATACATTTACGGACGAATTGAACGCCGCGAAGAATGGGCGCGTTCGTGGGTGCGGCTGTTTCGCGAAACGGCAAAAGACGAGTTTTCGCTTGTGAAAGACAGCATGATTTACCAGTTGGAAGATCCGTACATTTGCAAAGTTGACAATCAGCTAATTTTAGGAGGAACTCACGTTCGTTATCAAATGGGCAAAGTTGACACAGTTTACGGCTATTTTTACAAAGGCACAAATTTAGAAGATATGCACTATTTTACAACAGGCCCTGAAGACATGAAAGATATTCGTTTATTGCAGTTGCCAAGCGGAATCGGCGTATTTTCGCGTCCACGAAATGCACATATCGAAAAGGAACATGGTTCGGCTTCGATTGTTGGGTTTACAATTATCGACAACATCAATTTATTATCCGCAGAAATAATTGGCAACGCAAAAAAAATTGACGGAATGTTTTCGACAGGCGAATGGGGCGGTTGCAACCAATGTTACTTGCTAAACAGCGGTTTAATTGGAATAATTGGACACAAAAGTTTCGCTCAATCCGATTTATCGGTTTATGTAAACGTTGCGTTTGTGTTCGATCCAAAGGCTCACAAATTGGTTGACGAAAAAATTATTGCAACTCGCAGCAGTTTTCCGCAAGGAGCGGCAAAAAAGCCAAATTTAACAGATTGTGCTTTCCCCGCGGGCATTTTTATACGAGATGACGATAAATTGGATTTATACAGCGGTTTAGGCGATACCTTGGTTGGTCGCGCGGTTATTGATAATCCTTTTTCGGAATATGGGGAAATTGTTTTGAATTTGTAAATATTTATAAATACTTGTAAATGAAAATTTTTGTTTGTTCCTAATATATGGGAAATATTGCAATATTATGATAGAATAAATGTTACGACATTATAAATAGGATAAATTTTGCAACACGGGCGGACCCGCCTGCCGGACGGGCAGGTATTATCCGCCCGTTTTCCCCCAATCCGCCAATTTCTTCAAAATTCCCAATTCTTCCAAATTCCCATTTATTCATAAATTTTCCAATTTGTCAACCATTAAAACTGCCAATTTGCTAATTATAAAAATTATCAAAAGTTTCCAAAATACCGTTGTAAAGTGCTTGTGCGGCTTGCTGTTGAAATTCTTGCGTGCGAATACGAGATAACTCTGTTTGGTTGGTCATAAAACCCAACTCGACCAAAACCGCAGGAATTTGCGAACGTCTTAACACGCCAAATCGTCTGTTGCGAACGCCTCTATTGTGCGAATTTAGCTGATTTATTAGGTTTCTCTGCATAATATCGGCAAATTGTCGGCTGGTAAATTGCCGATTTTCATCGAAATCTGTTGTTGTAAAAAAGGTTTCGATGCCGTTCACATTGCGATTATTTGTGGCATTGTGATGAATTGAGATAAATATCGTGCCGTATGTATTTCCGAAAGCCGAACGTTCGCGAAGTCCAATGTTCGTATCGGAATCTCTGGTTAAATATGCCGTTATGTTGGGATTATTTTCGATTAGGGCAAATAATTTTTGTGCTACTGCCAAATTTAAGTCGCTTTCTCGTGTGCCACTTTGCACCGCTCCTGGAGCAGTTCCGCCATGACCAGCATCGATTATTACAACAAATTGTCCACTTTGACTATTTGAGATATTTTGGCTTTCAACAAAAATTTCGTTTGCTTGTTGCGGCGATTCCAAAAGGGATAATTCTTCGGCAGTTAGCGGAATGTCGTCAACTCGATATATTTCCATGCCTGTTTGTTTGTCCAAAAAAATTATTGTGGCTGTATCGTATTCAGTGGCAATTTTCGCCCTGTAGACATCTTCGTCATTTAGCTGCACAACTTCTATTGTTAAAACAATTCCTTCTTTGTCCACCAAATATTGAAATATTTCCGAAAACTCCACGGGAATGTTCTCTGCAAGCCGAATTTCTGGCAATTCGATATTTTCTTCATTTTCTTCTAAATTAGTGGATTCTTTTGGTTCTTCGATTATTTTTGGCTCTTCGTAAACTGCCGCAACGTATACAAAAGTGCTTGCAATAGCCGTTGTTGCCACAAATCCCACAAAGCAAACTACAGATACAAGAAACATCCAACATTTATTTTTTTGTTTTTTATCAACCATAATAAAACCTCTTTCTGTGATAAGATATTTTCTACATTTGTAGTATATCATAAATTTTTGTTTTATGCAAGTTTATTTTTATAGTAAATCAATTTAACCCGCCTGCTGCGGGCAAGTAATATTCGCCCCTACGGTTGGCAATTTGTAGGGGCGGATAATATCCGCCCGTTTTCTCTCCAAATTCGCATATTTTCCCCTATTCGATTATATAAAAAAGAAACAACCCAAAGGTTGCTCCTTTTTTGGTGCTATTTAATTTGAGATTCAGCGAAATTACCACATCATACCGCCGCGAGCATTACCTCTACCTTGCCAAGAGGTGTTGCCAGTGTTCCAATTTGTGTTGCCGTTGTTCAAGCCCCAACAGCCACCAGGACCTTGCCAGTTGCCATCGGCATCCCAGCAAAAGCCGCCGAAACCGCCGTTGCTGTTACGCCATTGTTGCATTTCTTCCCAAGTATTAAACTGGGACATTCCAAAACCTCTGCCATTTGCTTGCATCCATTGTTGCATTTCTTCCCAAGTGCCAAATTGTGGAAGTTGCAAAGGTTGTAAATTGGAAGATTCTAATTCTGCCAAACGAGCCTCTCGCTCGGCTAATCTTGCCTCTAAATCTTCAAGCACTCTAATCCGCGCTTCTAGTTCGGTTAAATCTGTAACATCTTGTGCATTTACTGCCACAACTGGCAATAACGCAAACATCGCTACAACAACCAAAGATAATACTGCCTTTTTCATAAGAAACCATCTCCTTAAAAATTATTATAATACTATTATAAATCACGCAAAAATAAATGTGTGTCAAAATTATGTTTTTTTCGCAATTTTCAACATTTGACAAAATTTTTTTTATAGCGTATAATTTCAAGGGTGGTGTTTTTATGAATATACTCATTACAGCAGGTGGCACAAAAGAAAATATCGATGCGGTTCGTGGAATAACAAATTATTCCACAGGACAACTTGGTTGCTTAATCGCCCAAAAATTTTTGGATAACGCGGCAAACGTTACGTACATTCACGGACAAAACGCTTCTTTGCCAACTTTATCCGCAAAATTAACAACTATCGAAATACAAAATACATCTCAACTACAAGAAAAACTGTTGACAAACCTGCAAAATAATTTATACGATTGCGTTATTCATGCAATGGCAGTGAGCGATTACGCACCGTACGCAATATCTGCAACCGATACTATAGATGCAAATTTGACCAATTTAACGCCTTTGCAAAATTTTGACGGTAAAATTTCGTCCGATTCGCCGTTTGTGATACTTGCGTTAAAGCAACAGCCGAAAATTATAAACTGCATAAAAAAAATACAGCCAAATACTCGGCTTGTCGGCTTTAAGTTGCTATCCAATGCAACACAAGAAGAACTGCTAGTAGCAGCGTACAAACAAATGAAAGTTAGCCAATCCGATTACGTTTTGGCAAATAATTTGCAAGATATTTCTGGAAACAAACACAAGGCAATTTTAGTCAACCAAAACGGAATTATTTCTGCCGCAAGCACAAAACAGGAAATCGCCGAGATAATTTATAACCAATTAAACGAGGTAAAAAATTGAAAAATATTATACTTGGAATTACTGGCAGTATTGCCGCCTACAAATCCGCCGATATTGCCAATAAATTAGTAGGCAAAAATTATAATGTTCACGCAGTAATGACAAAATCGGGAGTCGCTTTTATTACGCCACTAACTTTGCAAACTCTCACAAAAAACCGAGTATTTGTCGACGTTTTACAAGAAGATAATCCCAAGCAAATTGTGCATATCGATTTACCGCAAAGTGCTGATGTTATGCTGATTGCTCCTGCAACGGCAAACATAATCGCCAAAATTGCTACAGGAATAGCCGACGATATGTTAAGCTCCATGGTTTTGGCTACTCCCAACGAAACCCCCAAAATAATTGCACCTGCAATGAATACCAAAATGTACGAAAATATTGCTACACAAGAAAACTTGAAAACCCTAAAAAACCGCGGTTGGTTAATCATCGAACCGCGCGTTGCCAGGCTAGCCTGCGATTATGTCGGAAAAGGTGCTTTGGCAACCGTTAATACTATAGTAGATACAATAGAGGCATTAAATTTATGATTTTAGCAGTGAATATCGGCAACACCAACATTAGAGCCGCCGTTGGCAATCCTAAAATATTAGCCCAAACCGTTTTTTACGCCAACGAAAACCCTATCCAACAAATAGAAACTGGGTTAAGCAGCCAAATATGGGAAAAAATAACAGGCAGCATTATAGCAACTGTAGTCCCCGAACAAACCGAAACAATCGTCAACCTACTAAAAAGCAAAACAACTGCACCAATAAAATTGGTTGACACTAAAAATTGCGGTAATCTTAAAACGGACAATTACAGTGGGCTTTTGGGCGAAGATAGAGCCGTTTGTTGTAGCCACGCTTTGGATATTATGACAAAAAACAACGATAGCCGCCATTTTGCAGTAATTGATTTTGGAACAGCAACTACAATAAATGTAGTAAATCCGCAAGGCGAATTTTTGGGCGGTGCTATTTTGGGCGGCTTGCAAACGGGCATAAATTCATTATCGTTAAACACCGCACAATTACCAAAAATTACCTTTGATAAATCGGATAAAATTCCGCTAATAGGAACAAATACAGTAGATAACCTGCGTTCGGGAGCTGCAATAGGGATTGCTTGTGCCATCGAGGGTTTTTTAGCAAGAATAAAATTAGAACTACAAACCGAAAATTTAGCAGTAATAGTTACAGGTGGACACAGCCCAATTATTTTGCCCCATTGCAATTTTACCTATCTTTACGAACCAACTTTATTGTTGGAAGGTTTGCTGAATTTGTATGAATAATGCGAATTAACAGTCGAAAAATTTGTATTTTATAAAAACGTAGGGGCGGACAAAAACAGGCAACAGACAAAAAATCGGCAAAGGGCAACAACGGGCGGATAATATCCGCCCCTACGGCAGGTGGGTTCGCCCATACGGTAATCAATGTTCGCAAATATGGCAAAAAATCCCCCAAAACCCAATAAAAATGTGCGGGTCTGGGTACGCGTACCCAGCGGGGTTTGGGGCAGAGCCCCAAGGTTTTAATGTTTGAATAAAATTATTGATATGTAGCAAAAAAAGTGATATAATGTGAAAGAGAATTGAGAAAGGAAAAGTTTCGATGGCTAATAAAGAAAGAATTATATTGATGTCCCAAATGGCAGTTTACGACAAAAGATATGGCGATGCGGATAAAGCAATTTATTCCTACTTTAGACGAGATTATATTTACAGGAAAAATATGCTGATTCGCTTTTGCGTGGCTATGGGTTCGTTGTTTTTGCTAGGATTATACTGGCTTTACCAAATATTTGTTTATGGAATAGACCTGCAAACGCTAGATATTCAGCAAAGCGTAACCGATTCCGTTTTGTTTTTGTTGGCTATAATGGCGTTTTATACCTGCGTTGGCACAATTCAAGGCACGTTTCAATATCATCAAGTGCAAAAACGTATGGATAAATATTTGGCTATGACAAAACAACTTGACCGTATTTCGCAAGGCAAAAAACGTCCCGCCAAACCCGACGACGACGATGAACCCGATAATACCAAATTGACTTATCGAAAACGTCCAGATACTAGATTTTAGCACCATATTAGAGGAGGTTTCCGTTTTTTATTATGGAAATTATATTAACTGCAAGAGAGGCAATTATTAGATTTTATAAACGTTTTGAACCCGCTTTCGTTATGATTGCTAGGTTCTTTTTGGGCTTTTACATTTTCTCCTTAATCAACGGCATAGGCGACATTAGACCAGAACTTGCTGGCTATTATAACCAATATCCGCTTACTATGCTTTTGGCTATCGCTTTTGCTGTACTGCCCTTTTCGGTTTCTTATGTGTTTATGGCTATTGCTATCACTATTCAATATTCTGCACACCTGGAAATCGCCGCTGTAATATTCTTGTTCTTAATTTGCGTTATTCTATTTTATGCCAGAATGGCGGCAAAAGAATCTATTTTAATTATTTTTACAATATTAGCTTATATGCACAATGTTCCCTATTTAATACCAATAATGGCAGGTTTATATTTTTCTGTAACTGCTATTATCCCTGTTGCTATTGGCGTTTTTATGGCAAATTTTATTCCCGAAATTCCTCGTATTATTTTTACTACCCAAACGGCAGATTTAGACATTGCCGCTATGCCAGACGTTTTCGGCGATATTTACTCCGCATTTGTCAATGCTCTCAATAACTCTAGTAACTGGGTTTTTACTGCTTTTATTTTTGCTATGGTAATTATTTTAGTACACGTTGTTTCGCGGCTGTCGCTCGATTTTGCAAAGGATATTGCCATCATTTTAGGAGCAATTTTGCTTATTTTTAGTTACATAATGGCATCTATGTTAATACCAAGTTTAACCGTTAGCGTTGCCAGCATTATTATAACTACGCTACTTTGTGCCTTAATAGCCGAAATAACTCGCCTGTTTGACCCTATTTTAGATTATCAGCGAGCGGAAACAGTACAGTTTGAAGACGACAACAACTATTATCATGTTAGGGTAATCCCAAAAATTCAGCTTTCCAAACGAAAAAGGTCAGTTAGAAGGATTCGCCCGCAACCCGAAGAGGATGAAGATGATTGAACCCTGTTAGCTTTATTTATGAATCGCTTTCCATGTTTCATATGCCGTTTATCGGCTTTAGCGAAATTTTAGACATTATTATTTTGTGCGGAATTATTTATTATATTCTCCGCTGGATACGCAAAACTCACGCTTGGGCGTTGCTTAAAGGCATTGCTATTGTAGTTTTGATTGCTTTAATTGCCTACATATTCGAACTAGTAACTGTTATTTGGCTTGTCCAAAACACGCTAGCTATGGGGCTTATCGCTCTCGTAATTTTGTTCCAGCCCGAACTGCGAAAAGCCCTCGAGCAACTTGGACGCGGCGTACAGCTTTCTAGTACCGATTATGGCAGCAATACCACTATAATTGAAGAACTTGCTAGCGCTGTTGCAACAATGGCAGCCCATAAAACGGGTGCTCTTATTTGCCTAGAACGAGATGTTACTTTAGCCGAAATTTCTAGCACAGGAATCCCCATTGATTCGCGGATTACTCGCCAGTTAATAATCAATATTTTCGAAAAAAATACTCCTTTGCATGACGGCGCTATGGTAATTCGCAACGACAGAATCATTGCGGCAGCGTGCATTCTTCCGCTAACCGCCGCCGAAGTTGACCACGAACTAGGCACACGACATCGCGCAGCCCTCGGTTTAAGCGAAATATCCGATGCGTTCATTATAGTTGTATCAGAAGAAACTGGTGCAGTTTCGGTTACGCAAGGCGGAAAAATTGTCCGCCATTTATCCGACAGCGATTTGCGAACAATGTTAAGCACCGATGTTTACAAGGAATCCAAAAGGAGGTTACGCCTATGGAAAAGCCAAAAATGAACTTTATCCTAAAAATGCTCCATTTTGTCTACCAGGATTTAGCTTGGAAAATAATTGCACTCGCTTTGGCTTTTATGCTCTGGTTTGTCGGCATTAACGTGAACAACCCTATCCAAAACGTAATTTACGATAACGTTCCTCTAACCATTCTTAACCGAGATAGGCTTGCGTTAAACCACATTGTAATGCTAAACGAACAGCAGGTAAACAACGCTCGCATAAGTTTGAGCGTTCGTGCCACGCGCAATAATCACGCCCTAATAAACGCCGCTCGCAGCGATAATATTCAAGCGTCAATCGATTTGAACAACATAAACTTTGAGCAAATTTTGCAATCAGACGATGTTTCTACAGTAACGGTTGACGTAAATGTTTTTGTCCACCAAGAGCACAGCACGATATTTCCGCATCCTAGCACAGTCGAGCTTGTTTTAGATTTACACGGAGAACGAGTTGTGCCGATTAGCGTTGACATTTTGGGCGATCCCGCCGAAGGTTTCGAAATGCGTCCGTTTTCGCTTTCGCCGCGCAATGTTCGGTTGACAGGTGCACGTTCCATTTTGAACAGTATATCGGAAGTACGCGCGCAAATTTCTGTGGGCGATGCAACCGAAACCGTGGAAGAGCCACGTCCTTTGCTAGTTTTGAACAACGATTTGCAAGATATAGCAAGCCTTGTCAACCTAAATGTGGAATCCACGGATGTTGTTGTGCCTATTTTTCCATACGAATTTAAGCCGCTTGCTATAACCACGGCAGGAGCGGCGATGCAAGGGTTTATGGTTACCGAGATAAATATATCTCCTGCGAACGTGGAATTAGTCGGCAGTTTAGAGGAACTTTCGGCGTTGCATTCTCTCGTTTTGGGAGAAATAGACTTGACCGCCCTAAACGATACTGTAGAATACACCTTTGACATTCGCGCGGCATTAGCTGGCACAAACTTAACTTTACGTGCCGATGCTCCGCAAGAGGCAAATGTCAACGTAATTGTCGAGGAAGTGATTTCTCGGACAATGTATATGCCGTTGGCAAATTTGGCAATATCCAATGCAACGCGCGATTTTTCGTTTGTAAACGATTCGCCAATATTGCTAATTTTCCACGGTAGAGAATCGGCAATAAACGCATTAAACATAAACAACATAACCGCAACCGCCGATTTAGCAGGGCTTGGAGCAGGTACGCACAACGTACATTTGCAGGTAAACGCTCCGCCGCGCGTGGCTTTGGCAAATTTGGCAACCGTGCAAATTTCCATCGAACCCGAGGAAATTGTTTTTGAACCAGAAGAACCACCAGACTTTTTTGCAGACGGTTTATCGCCACTTCCAACAAATGGTTCTGAAACCGCCGAACCAGCCGAAACAACCGAACCAGCCGAAATTTCCACGCCACCAGAACCTCCAGAAGAAGAGGAAGAAGAGGTTGACGAAGAGTTGGGTTAAAGGTTTTGTATGTCGAAATCGTAGGGGCGAACGTCCTCGTTCGCCCGTTTTGGCACATGATTTATATGAACAAATATCCAAATTTATATAAACGGGCGAACGATTTATATGAACAAATATCCAAATTTATATAAACGGGCAAACGATTTATATGAACAAATAGCCAAATTTATATAAACGGGCGAACGAGGACGTTCGCCCC
>WRKG01000249.1 GCA_009778185.1 Bacillota bacterium | reverse complement strand
CGTTTGGTTCGTCAATTATTTTTTTGACGGTTAATCCTGCATTTTCGGCGGCAATTTTTGTCGCCTCGCGCTCGTTGGAGTAAAAATAGGCAGGAACGGTAATAACGGCATCTTTTATGGTATCGTTTAGGGCAAATTCGGCGTATTCTTTTAGATGTCGCAATAAAATAGTTGACAATTCTTCCGCTGTATAGGATTTTCCGTCTATTTCGCAATAAATTTCGTTTTTGCCCATGCTCCGCTTAAAAGTGGCAACACAGCCGTATTCTCCTGCAACAAAAGCACTTTCGGCTTCTAATCCAAAAATTGGATTTCCGTCAACAAAATGAATTATAGACGGCGTTATTTTGTTACCCTCAAAATTTGGCACAATTTTGGGCAAATTTGAATCCACGTACGCAACTGCCGAAAATGTTGTTCCTAAATCTATTCCTATTGAAATTGGCAAAATGTACACCCCATTTTATAAATTAGTGAATTAGTCAATTTGTCCGCTTGTTGTAATTTTTTCAAAACGGGCTTTTTCTTCTTCAATTTGTTCGCGCGTTTTCGTGTTTTCGGACGTTATTACAGCATCCACCGATTCGCCTGTAGCTGGATTAGTTGCACGAACCTCCAAACCAACGGCACTGCAACGGAAAAACACTTCAACTGGCGTACCTTTCGGAGTTTGCGGCGGAAGATTTAACCTAATATCCCCCAAAAATTTTACTTTTAGCATTGGATCGCTGTATTGTTCGTTGCCGTCAGCATCTAAATTTGGCGTAATTTGCCGATTTATTTTGTCGGTAGAAACATTTTCGAAAACTCTAATAAGCAAGCTAGGTTGATTGTCTGCGACTGTGGCGTAAGTATTTGTTAGCTCGGATGGCGATTCATCGCCCAAAAACAGCATATTATCAATGACGTACAAAGTTAGCTGTTCGTCCGCAAGAACGCCAGGTCCAAACGACCGAGAAAGTTTATCGTTGACAACGCTTATTTTGCCAAGATTGCTCATTCCCATAAAAGCGGCGGCTTGTTCTTCTTCTTGTGCCGTTATTGGAGCTTGATTAAAGGTTGAAATCCCAAAATTGTCGTTATCGTTATTGTCAACCTGATTTTTTTCGTTTGCTATATTTGTTACATTAAGATTTTCTTCTGCCGCTTTTCGTTGATTGAAGTTTTCTAGCCATTCAATGCCAGCGGTTAAAGCTGCACCTTTTGCGACCGCCATATCGGGATCTTCGACACGAACTTTGCCCGAAAATAGACTGTTTACAGCGGTTTCAATCATTGGCATTCTTGTCGAACCGCCGACTAGCAAAACCGTATCAATATCGTTGGTTGTCAAATTTGTTTTGTTCAGCAAATCGTGAATAAACGCCACTGTTTGAGCAACCAAATCTTTTGTTTGCTCTTCAAAATCTTCGCGCGTAATTATAAGCGGCGTTTTTTGGGCGTATCTGATGTTGACCGTTTTTTTGACTAATCCAGTTAAATCTTTTTTACATTGCTCAACTTCCGTGCGGATTATTTGCTGAAGTTCTGGCTCCATTTCATCTCTTGGAATACCTGTTGCATCTCCATATTTTTCGCACAAGAAATCGAAAAGCCTGTTATCCCAATCAATTCCGCCCAATTTGTCGCTGCCATCCGAGGCAATAATGTCAATCAAAATTTTCTTGTTTTCGTCAACCTCAAAATTTAGCAGAGTAACGTCAAAAGTGCCGCCGCCCAAATCGTAAACCAATATTTTGCGGTTTTCGGCAAATTCTCGTGAGCAATAATTTATTGCGGCGGCGGTTGGCTCGTTTACTATGTTCAGCACGTTTAAGCCTGCAATTTGCCCTGCTTGCTTGGTTGCGGCGCGTTCCTCGTTGCCAAAATATGCAGGGCAAGTAATAACCACATCTTTTACGATATTTCCCTGTTTTTCGGCGTATTCTTTCATTCGTTTCAAAATTAAATTGGAAATTGTAATTGCATCGTAAGGTGTGCCGTTAAATTCCCAAGTTCTGGCGTTATCTTTGCCAATCTCTCGTTTTACAAATTGGATTACTCGTTCTGGTTCAAGTTCGGCTTGCTCCTTTGCATTTTTGCCAACTACTATTTGACCGTCTTCGGAAAAATATACCGCCGATGCCAATAATTCTGTGCCTTCGTCTTCGTTTCTTATTAAAATGGGCATTCCGTTATCGTCCAATTTTGTTATTGCCGAGTAAGTTGTGCCTAAATCTATTCCGTAAACCATAATTTCCTCCTAATTTTCTGTATTTTCTGTATTTTTAATGTAAATTTCCACATTTTCCCTTACGAGAGTTCTGTTTTCTGCATAAAACGCCGTATTGCAACTTTTTGCTATTGTATCGTGCAAAGTGGCATCTTCCGTTGGAATTTTTTTGATAATTTTGCAATATTTTACGTTTCGTTTGTCGCCGATTTCGCTTTTGAAAGGCAAAACGCCGTAAACTTCCAATATTTGCAAAAGTTCGTCAAACATATATGTAAAATTTGCTTTAGATACCTCGTTTGCCAAAGTTTCCAATAATTTTGTGTTGTCGTTGTAAAATTTGGCAAATTCGGTTAAAATTCCGTCAAAAATCCTGTTGCTTTCTATTTCTCGGTATTTTTCAATTTCTTCCTGCATATTTTTTATTTGCCGTGCAAAATTATTGTGATACAGCTTGTGAATTTCTTTAACTTCGGCGAAAGTTTGGGCTTGATGTTCGGCAATAGATTTTACCGTTTCGTTCATTTGCTCGATATTTTGTTCAATTTCTGTTAAATTTTCAACTTTTTCGACAGTTTCGACTTTTTCAACTTTTTCGACAGTTTCAACAATTTCCAAAATTTCGTTTTCTATTTTTTCTAAATCCATTAAAATCACCTCTTTTTATATTTCCGCAAAAATAATTTCGTCAGTGGGACAACGAATGCAAGCAAGCGTTGAAAAATTTTGGTCAAATCTTCCCAATTTTCCCAATGTATCGGCACGAATCCGCGGTTCTTCGGTTTCGTTTACCGAAATTCCGCGCGAGTCGCTAGAGTTCATAAAGGCGTTATTTTGGGAAATATTGTACGTTACCAAATTTTTGTGGTATGTTCCCAAATGCTCCGACCACTTTTTGCAAGATGTTCCCGAAGAATGGTTGAAAAGCACGATTGTGCTTATGTTTCCCGCTAATTCGGTAAAAATATCGTCGCCATTTTTTTCGCCGCCAAACAGCGAGGAAATAAAATCGTTGTGGCTGATTGCGTACGTTTTGCCGTTCAACAAATCGGCAACTTTTGGAAACCTAGAAATCGCAATATTATCTAGCAAAATTGCGAACTTTTGTTTATCTTGCAAAAATTTTAGATGTTCAATAACAAGCGAAAAAATCAACTCGTTGTTAGAATTGCCAATATCAATGGCAATTTTGCCTTTTTGGTTTATTGTTTTGGAAATATTGCTACACATTTTACTGGATTTATAAATATTCGCCGCTTGTCGGTTTAGCTGGTCTAAAAAATTTTTAACGGAATCCATTTCTGCCGAACCTGCTAAAAATTTGCGTTTTGTTTCGTTGTATTCGTCCGTGGAAATTTCCGTTTTTTTGTGGGCATTTTCCAAAATATTAAGCCCATTTTGCATGGGAAAATTAGCCAAATTTTGGAAGTTTACCGTATTTTGCGTTTCCCAAATAGTTTTTATCACAGCCTGTAACAGCGACTTAGCGGCAGTTATTGTTGGCTGCGGCATAATTTTTTCTAGCAAAGAAGATATATCTTCGGAATCCATACTTTCAAAAGCGTTGTAATACAGGGATTTTCCGATACATTCGCAATTTTTGGAATAATTTTTGGAATAATTTTTTAACATTTCTTCCAGTTTTTGGTTGCCATTATGCAAAACCACCAACGGAGAATTTTCCGCATTTATTCTCTGCACAAACGGAATCAACGCACGAATCCGCGAATCGTTTTCTCCGCCAGAAACAACCGTATTTTCAACTTTGGGATTATTTCCCCAAATGCAGTTAAAAGCAAGGCTTGGAGAATTTTCAACAAAAATAATATCCTTATCTTCTTCGCTAGATGTCAATAGCAAATCTTGATGTTTTACGCTAGGCACAATAAAAACTTGCCTATTTTTGGTGTTTTCCTCGATTGCTTTTTGGTGCATTTTTTCGATTTCTTGTTGAGTTTGGGCGTTATTTAAGCCGCCAGTTGGAACTTGCCTGCGTGGCCCACGATAGCCCATATCTTGCTGATTGTTGCCGATAGCGTTTCGCATCATATTTTGCGACATATTATTTGCACCGCGCATTACACTTCTTGTGGCACGAAAGCCAAAACCAAGCCAATTCATGTGAACCTCCTTTTTAACATTCTACAAATTTTAGTCAACATACAAATCAAATTTATATTTGAACGGCGGAACATCTGGCAAGCCGACAATCGCCTCGCCAACTTTAAGAGCGGTTAAATCCCAGTCTTCCACAGTAAAGCCGCCACGGGTTTCGTAATGCAGTTGTCCGCTTGCTTCCGAAAACGTTTCTAGGACGATATTTTTACCAAACAGTTTGCTAACGTGTTCCCGTGTTAAAAAATCGTTTGATTGGAAAGCAAAAATGGAAGAAAAGCCAGCAATAGCGTTGCGAGCCTTTGCATCGTCCGAGTAATTGGCATTTAGCTGATCGATGCTTTGCAAACCTGCCAAAATTTTAACGCCCAAACTTCGCCCAAAATTTATGCCGTCCTCTAAATGGCGGAGATTCGGCAAAAGTTTCAACTCGTCCGCAATAAGATAAACATTGCCCTTTGATGCGGTTCTTCCCAAGCCCTCTTTTAGAGCGAGGTCGAAAAGTATCGTATAAATGGGAGCAAGCGTATCTCCGATAGATAAATCGTATTCTATAAAAGCGGTTTTGCCGCCTTTTTGACGGATAAACTGCCGCATGGAAAAATCTCCAACATCGGCAAAAACGCCCTGCAAAACTTGACGTACAACTGTATATAATTCCGACAAAACGCCCTGTGCTTGAGATTTAGCCTTTGCCTCAATGTATGCAGCAACGGCGGTTAAATCTTTGTGATTGCCTAAAAGTTTGCGAAACTGATCGGGAGAATAGCTGTCAAGCGTATCTTTTAAGTCTTCGTTGTTAAATTCTGTGCCGTTTCGCACAAGAGCAATAATAACGGATGCGAGCAAATCGCAAGCCGCATTTGGGAAGAACGGATTTGTTCCACTTTCCAAATGTTCGGCAAATAAAGCCCTGCAAATTTCGTGCGTATTTTGTGCAACAGAAATTTTATCTTTGCCGTCCGCTATTATTTCGTGGTAAATGCTCCATTTATCGGAAATTTTACGATATTGTGCCGAGTTGCCAATTACTACATCTGTAGTAGCACAAAATTTTTTGTGAAAATCGCCTTTGCTGTCAAAAATTAGCATAACATCGTCGTTGGTCAACTGTTTTTTTAGCTGACGAACAATATGATAAAAAAGGTTGGTTTTTCCGCTGCCTGTACCGCCGACTAATAGTGTGTGCTTGCTTAAAGTTTCTGTAGTTATAAAAAATGGCGATGATTGGCTGTTAAACTGTCCTGGAATGCGTACAGCATTGGCTTGCGAAACATTCGTAATTTGCGGCGGCGTGTTTTCGTTTAGCAGTTTGCCGTGGATTATTTTTTGCATGGGATGCTCCTTTGGGTTATTGTATTTTTTTTATTGTTCGGGATAATCCCAGGCGGGAGGAGTGTTAAACCAATTTCCTCTTCTTAATTGAAATTCTTTGCGATGCACACGATTGCAAAATCCTTTGTAGTCGGATAAATATAATGCAGATGTTAATGACAAAAAGGAATGCAAACCTTTTACTGTTTCGTCATACACTACTTCCAATTTTTCTAGAAAAAATTTTCTATCGTTTAGCTGCTCTTCGCTTAAAGTATTCAAATCAAACCATGATTGAAAAGCAGCAATTTGCCCAGTAGCTACAATCATAAATGTAGGGTCTTCTAAAGTACCTTGGTTAGTTAGTGCAAAAATATCAGCTAATTCTCCGTCAAGCATACCTAAAAATGTCTCTAAATCAAAAGTATCGTTTGTTGTAGTTTCAAATAGATAATCATTTGACGATTTCATTTTTTGTAAAATCGGCTTATATTGCGGAATATATTGAGACAACTCTTCCGCCAAAGCTATTCTATGTTCAAAAAATTGTATTCTAAAATGTGCAAATGGATCGGCGCTTCTTCCCCACCATTTAGCGGCTATTTCGCTGTACAAGTCAAAATCTATCATGATTGCTTTTCCTTTCTATTGGTAAATTGATAAGTCATCAAGTAAATTGAAGTGTGCTTAAATCACGTTTATACACTTCAGCAAAATATTTATCAAAATCAAAAACTGTCGCCAAAACGCCCCAACAGTCTATTGATTCTTGCACTAATTGACCACCACTTTCTTCATATATATTATTAGGGTAAAAAAGTAATCTTTCAAGAGAATACCACATAAGATTAAAATCAGGCTCTTCTCCATACTCCACTGACAAAAAAAGTTGCAAAACCATTGCCGCAATGAAGTAATTTACCGATACTATTATTTTTTCAGTTGAGTATTTTCTGTGCAAATCAATTAAATAATTTAAGGTAAAATGTCGGCTACCTTCTTTTTTGTTGCTATCTTCTTCTAGCTGTATTGCTTTTTCATTTCCACAGTAAGCCAGTAAAACCCGATAAGGAACATTATTCCATTTATCCTTATTATCGCCAAGCTGTAACTCGGCAATTACAAGTAGAGAGGGTTTAATAATATCTAAAGCTACGTTGTATGCGGATATTCCTTGCTCCATAGTTTTTTTATAAATAATCTCTCTATGGTGCAAAAAAGAGTTTACTAAAAGGGGCTTATAGTTTTCAAACTTCGGTTTGGATGTTTCTTGTTTTGATTCTTTATTTTGTGGTTTTTCGGCAGGTTCTGAAACGCCAAACAATTTTTTAAGTAGAGACATTATGTTTATTCCCCTTTCTATTGGTAAATTGCCACACCGTCAAGTATAGCCGATTTTATATACAAAATATCGCCAGCCCACCGAGGAATACGTATCCCATTTCCACCTGCAGAGGTCGCAATATGTGATGCGTATATTATCAACTCAAAATGACCGCTGTAATGCTCTTGCAAATCTATTGAAATAACATGATAATCTACCAAGCCAAAAAAACGCCGTTTGCGAACATTTATCATGCCTGGACCCATTGCTTCCGAATATCCATATTGTACGCAAATATCCTCGATAGTTTGCAAAATGTCAACTGGTGCATATGCGGAACTCAACATTGTTGTGTACGAAGTTGAGCAATACATTGAATTTACACGCAACGTTATAATAGCTATAGGTATAAATGCAATGAAAAAGATAATGCTAGTTTCAAAATTGCCACTACCTAAAAGCATGATAGCTATAAATAAACATAACCATGTTAAAAACGGCCATATTTTAGCTATGTTAAAAAAATATTTAGGTTCAAATTTCATAATGTAATCTCCTTTTTAGCTGAGTTTGTCGTATTGGTTTTTGGCGGCATTATAGCTGTCGAAAGTGTGTTTTAATATACCATTAACAAAAACAGCGTATTTGCCTAAAGTTGTAGAATCACGAAGTTCTACGTGTCCATATTGTGTTTTTTTACTTTCATATATTTTTTTGCCTTGCCCAAACATTGGTTCACCTCCTAATAAAATAATTTTTTCGATAAAGAAAAAGGCCCTTTCTTATTAAGGCCTCTTATTAAGGCCTCTTATTAAGGCCTCTTATTAAGGCCTCTTATTAAGGCCTCTTATTAAGGCCTCTTATTAAGGCCTCTTATTAAGGATAACATAGGATTCCACCTTTGTCAAGCCTTTCGAAAAAATATTTTTCCAAATTTAATAAAAAATATTTCCCAAAATACTTGACAAATTTTTAACACAACTATATACTACAAATGTAGTATATAGTTTAACAAAAGCACAAAATTTTACCAAAATTTAAGGAGGAATTTCAATGAATAACGAAAACGTCAATCTTAAGCAAACTAGCAAATTCGCCAAAAAGGCAAAAATTTTAGTATTTTTAATATTTGTGATATTGCTAATTGCGGTAGCAACAATGGCGACAACTTACTTTACGGCAGATATTTCTGCAAGCCAAGCGATGCAAATTGCTCAAGATTTTGTGGGCAGTGGCTTTGCAACTTCGCCCGATTTAGAATGGGAAATTTGGCGGTGGTTGTGGAACGTTGAAGTAGTCATCCCCGAAAATGCTCTTATCCACGAGTTGTACATTCATCCAAATACAGGTGCAATAATACGGCACGAAATTTCTATTTGGGATTAGCAAAACAGGAGGAAATTATGTTAAAAAAGGTTATAATATCGGCATTTGCGATGTTTTTGATAACCGCAAGCCAAAATGTGCAAGCCGCCGCAATAATCCCGCAAATATCCAATTTACACGCTCGCGAAATTGCGGAGGACTTTTTAGAAGGCACGGCTATAAACTCGCAATTTTTATCCGAAAGCAATCCGCCAATGTTTGCGGTGGAAATGCAAACCGAGGACGGCGCAAATTACACGTTGTACATAAACGCAATAACCGCCAACGTAATAAAAATGGAGATACCACCGCAAATTGCCGCTCCGCAAGCCACCGCACAAGAAATCAATTTTATTTGGCCAGTATTAGGACATTACAGAATATCTAGCGGTTACGGCAATCGGCGAAATCCCATAACAGGCACAACAGAGTTTCACATGGGAATAGATATTCCCGCACCGCTAGGAACAGCCGTACTTGCGGCACGGTCTGGTCGGGTGGCATTATCCCGCTGGAATGGCAGCGGCGGTTACATGGTAATAATAAGCCACGGCGATGGCTTTGTTACAAGATACGCTCACAACTCGGAGTTGCTTGTATCGGCTGGTCAATGGGTAAATCAAGGCGACACAATAGCCAAAGTAGGCAGCACGGGAATGTCCACAGGTCCACATTTGCACTTTGATATAACCTTGAACGGCGTGTCAGTTTCGCCGTTGCTTTATGTGAACCCTTAAATTACTCGAAAAACTTAAAAACAAATTGAATGTATTAGAAAATCAATTTTATTAGAAAACTGGGAATCCGCCCATACGTTGGCAATTTGTAGGGGCGGATATTATCCGCCCGTCTGTTGACAGGTAGACTAGCATTTTTTGCCTGCCCGCAGTAGGCGGGTTAAATTGCTTTAGATTTACAAATCCGTTTCAGATTCTATCGTTAATTTTAGATACAGCGAGTTTAACCTTTCGCTATCGGTTTCGTCAGTGTTATCGCTTGCGTTGTTTTCGGCATTTTCTAAATTATCTAAACTTTCCAAATTATCCAAGTTTTCGCCGCTTTCGCCCGACTGACCAGCGGACGAGTCCAGTTCTAACGGAGATAAATCGTTGTCGTAATCGTTGTAGTGGTCTTCGATAGGATTTTCTGGGTCGTATTCGGGTTCTAGCGGAGTATCGCCGTCGGTTATTGTTGGCTCTGGTTCTGGTTCTTTTTTATCTTGCGATTCGATTGACTCGGAGGTTTCTTCTGATTCCTCTGTTTCGATTGGTTCAGCGGTTTCGTTTGTTTCGTCTGTTTCGTTAAGTTCAACTTCTGGGTGGATAACTATCGGATTTCCGTTTTCGTCAAGTTGAAGATTACCATCTTCGTCAATACTAATTTCGGGCGTTAAAGTTAGCAAATCGTCAAGGTTTATGTTTTCCAAATTTTCGGGTTCTTCAGTTTCTTCGTCTTCTTCGTCAACATTTATTATTGGAAATTCGGGCATTGTAATTATTGGGTTGCCGTCTTCGCCAAGTTCAACGCCTGGAGTTAAAGTTAGTAAATCGTCAAGGTTTATATCCCAAAATTCGTCTTCTTCGTCCTCTTGTGGGGTTTCTTCGAGGTCTTCTAATTCGCCGATTGGGGGAATCGGATATGTTTCAGCAATATCAAAATTTGTACTTAATTCTACAAAATCAGTAAAGGGAAGAGCAGCGTTTGGGTGCGTAGGCTGAGGAGCTAATATTCGAGGTTGCCACATCTCTGAAATTTCTCGCAAAATCGGAGTTAAGGTCAATCCCAAGTTAGGATGCGAAATTGAGGGCGTGAACTCCCAAATACCGTGAGCATTGGTAAATCCCAAATTTACCCACCATGTCCAATTCATTTCCTCAGTAGTTATAGGAAATCCAGGATTATTACTAGTAGTTAATTCTGTAAAGGATTGATTCATGGATATAAATTCGTGTGCATAATTGGAGACATTCCAAGAGTTTACTCCTGTAGGTCCTCCTATAATACGGCTCATTCCATCAAGAGTAAAAAAAGGATTTCCTCCTACAGAAGATTGCCTTTGACTGTAAATCATTTCATTTAGAGCCACATTGTTAGAAATAACGGGAAAGCCATTCCCTAAATTTGCATTAGTTACATTGCCTACTATACCACCAACTCCACCTACTGAAGTTCCGATATGTAAGACGTTAATCCATGCATCAGTAAATGTGTATCTTACCACATCTTCACTGCCACCATTGAGAAGCCCAACAATTCCGCCAACATTCGTTGGAGTTGTTGACTTAACGTGAATACTACCGCTAGAATAACTATTTGTTATTATTCCCACATTATTAACAGCCGCAATTCCGCCAAAACTTCTTTCTTTTGGTGTAGTATTTTCTAATCCAAGTATACCAACTGACGAAACAGAAGATGTTACCGTACCCGCATTTTCTCCAACTATAGCACCAGCGGAGGCATTAGTTGTAGTTATATCTCCATTAAGCGCCACATTTTGAATAGTGCCTGTATTTTTTCCAACTACTCCGCCAACCATTCCATTGAAAGAGGGCGAAATAGTAAAATAAGCCTCAACAGCAAGGTCTTATATAATGCCACTAGAACTGGCAAATATTCCGCCAAAATGCTGTCCAGTTGGTGTAACAGGCTGTGTAGGAGCATATATAATTCTATGTCCATTACCGTAAAAAGTACCACTAAAATGTCCTGAAAATGGGTTGGTAATGGTAAAGTTTCCAGTAAGCCAAATATAAGGAACTTCATCTATTAAAGATTGTGGCAGATTTATAAAATGCTCCCAATCTGCTGAATTTGAAATACTAAAAGGTCCTGGATTAGCAGTAGGCATTGGCGGAAATAAATTTTCAATATCTATATCTGATAAATCGTCGTCAAGTTCTCCCGTTAAAAAGGTAATTATAATATTTCCTTCGCTATTTTCTATTTTTATGTAATCCCAAGCTGTAGGTAACAAAATATCAAACTCGACAAGCGAACGTGCAAGCCGTGTATTTGATTGTGGTGGATAAAATATTAAATTTACATTTGGGTCTATAGAAAATGTCCACCCATTGGGCAAATCCACAATAATATCCCCAATATTACTAAAATCCGCCAACAAATTACGAGCATCAATAAAAATTTGTGCAGGCGGTGGATTTGTCGGCGTTGCCGTCGGTTGCGGAGTTTGCGTTGGCTGTGCTGTCGGAGTTGCCGTTGGTTGCGGAGTTTGCACTGGCTGCTCTGTTGCAATCGGCGGCGGTATTGTCGTAATCGGTGGCGTTGTTGGCACAACCAGCAAAGGCGGTAAAGTCGGCACTGGCGGCAAACTAGGATTCGCCGTTGGCAAAACTGGAGCATTTTCTTCTATATAATTTGGAATTTCGTTTGATTCATTCGATTCGCCCGATTCAACTGGTGGAGCGGTCGCAGTTGGTCGTGGAGCAGGTGTTTCGACAGGTTCGACAGGCTCTTCAGGCTCTTCTGGGCGGAGAATTTCGGCTATTTCTTCCACTTCTTCCAATAATTCCTCGGTTATAAATTCGCTGTTTTCTAGCAAATAATCTTGATTACTGATAATTTCGTCCAATGTAAAAATATCCAACTCGTCAAGCTGAATTTCGCTTATTACAACATTGCGGTTGATGTGCCGCCAATCATGCACTATTTGCCCAGATATTGTAACTTCGTTTTCGTCATACCAAGATGTCAAAATTTGTCCAGAGTTTAGCGGAAATCCGTCAATTTCGCCACTTCCAGATAACATTACAATAAACAAAACGTTATCCTCAATAATGTGTCCCATTGTGAACATTGTGCCGCGAACGGTAAAAACGAGATTTCCCAAGCGAGCCTCCAATGTTTGCTCGGGGGCTTGTTCGGCTACTTGCACTAAACTTTGTCCACGCAACAAATTTAAGCCGATTAGACTGTTTGTCAACTCAAAATTTAACGTGCTGTTGGCGTTTACCTTTACCAAAGATGCACCGTCCAAATTGAGATAAACCTCTGTGTTTGAGCCTGTAACAAGGCTGTCGCCAGCACTAATGCGAATGTTCGTACGCGGACGAGTTGGGCGCGAAACATTATGACGGTAAAGGTCGGCGTTTCTGCCGTAAACATTGTAAACGGTAACTCGTCTGGTTGGTGCGGTTGGCGCGGCGTACACTGGAATCGTTGTCATTATCGGAAACAATATCAGCGCCGATAATATTATTGCTAAAAACCTTTTTATCATTGGAAGAATCCCCTTTTTATTGATTTTGGATTGTAACCCAAATAATTATTACACATTTTCAAAATATTGTCAAATATTTCTTGGAAATTTCAAAAAGTTGACAATAAAATAAAAATGTCAACTTTTCCCAACTCGCACAACTCGGCAATCCAAAAAATCCGCCTCATAATCGGCATGACTAACCAAAACGGTTGTAATATTGCTACCGTGCAAAATTTCCCTTGTTAGTTGCAGGGTTGCTATTTTTGTTTCGTAATCGAGGGCGGAAAACGGCTCGTCTAGCAGGATTATTTCTGGTTCGTAAAAAAGGGCTTGTCCTAAAGCAACACGGCTACGTTGTCCGCCCGAAAGTTGATGCGGATAACGTTTTGCGAAATCTGCCAAGCCTAATGTTTCTAATAATTGTTGGGCTTTTTCGATGTCAATTTTGCCCTTTTTGTTAATTTTGCGTTCGCTTTTCTGCAAAATTGTTACGTTCGCCAAAACATTTTTCCAGGGCAACAAGCCCACCGTTTGCGGCACATACGAGATTCTCACGTTTTCGTGGGCAAAAATCAAACTGCCGTCATATTGCGTGTGCAATCCGCCAATTATCTTTAATATGGTGGATTTTCCTATGCCAGATGCTCCGCAAATGAAGATGTTTTCGCCCTTTTTTGCCGTCAACTGAAAATCGGTTAAAACGGTATTTTTGCCGTAATATGCACGGTTTATCGCTAAATCAAACATTACCGCAACGGACGCACTAAATCGTCAAAATCGAACGGCGTTTCCAGCAAGCCGTTGTTGAGCATCCAATTTTGCACCAAATAAAACTCGTCTGCACTGGGATTTTGGGCAAATTCCATGGTTGGCACAACGAAATCGTAAGCGGCATCGGGCAAGCCCATAATTTCAACTATCGATGGCATAAATTCGGCGCTGTCGGTGGCGTTTATGAACTCGACCGCTCTGTTGTAGGCATCCAACAAATCCAGTAATTCTGCCGTTTTGTTGGCGTGTGCATCTGCCATTGCAATTAGCACTCCTGGGCGAATCCCCTCTTGATAGGAATCCGCCAAGCGGATAAGCCCCGCCGCAACCGCCGCCGACGGAAACGGCTCTGGCATTGCCGCCGCCGTTATATGTCCCGCTTCGAGCAACTCGAACCGTTGCGGAATCTGCGGAACGCTCACTTTTTCAACATCGCTGGGATTTATCCCGTACATTGTCAAAAATCTGTCAACCATGTATTCTATTATCGTGTTGAGACTTAAGCCAATATCTGCGCCGTGCAGTTCGGCAACCGAAGTTACGCCGCTGCTTGGGTGTGCAACCAGCCCAAACGAACTGAATGTTTCCATTATTGCAAAGCCCTCAAACCCGCCTTGATTGTTCAAGTGCAACGCAATCATATCCGAAACGACAACGTCCAAAAGTCCGCTGTGCAAGGCGGCATCACGGTCGGCAGCCGCGCGAAAAACTTCCAGCGTTACGTTTTCGGGCAAAAAACCTTGCTGTTCCGCTATTATAAAGGGAACAGAGGTAATATCGGGCATTAAGCCAACTTGAATGCTTGATTGCCCGCCAGAATCGGCTGAATCCGCCGAACACGCCACAAAAAGCAGCAACGTTGCTAAAATGCAAATTTTATAAATGTTTCTCATTTGAACACCTCAAAATTAGTTTTTTTTAATGATACGTTAGATAAATCGCTAAATTTCTAATCTTGCGCGCCTTCCCATTTAGTAAACAAATAATTTTCAACTCCCAAAGTGTGCAACATTCGTCCAACAATTCCAATGCAAATTTCTTCAAAATCCCGTTTTTTATCGTAAAAAGCTGGAACTGGCGGCATAATATAAGCCCCATTCTGGCTTAATGTTAGCAAATTGCTTAAAGCAATCGTGCTAAATGGCGTTTCTCGCGGTGCAATCACTAGCGGAGTTCGCTCTTTTAGGCAAACTGCCGCCGCACGTGTCATTAGCGTATCGCCGATTCCGTTCGCTATTTTCGCCGCCGTGGAAACCGAACATGGCAAAATCAGCATTCCGTCAACCCCAAAAGAGCCGCTTGCTATCGGTGCAAATAAATCACTGTTCTTGTAGATTTTTACGGTTTTTACGCCGTTTATTGTTGCCTCAATAATTTCACCTGTTTCGTGCTTGTAAACCTTTTCCCCCATGCTCGACAGCACCAAATGCACCGTTAAATCCTGCGAAAACAGATATTCCAACGCATATTTTGCCAACATTGAGCCGCCTGCACCCGTTATTCCTACTATTATATTCTTCATCTTTCGTTGTTACCTCCGTAAATACTGCAAAATTCTAATCCCATTATATACTTGTTTTGTATTAAACGCAATAAAATTTAATTTGTAAAAAAATAAAAAAATAAAAAAACAAAAATAGACTAATGTATGAGAAAACGGGCGGATATTACCTGCCCGTCCGACAGGCGGGTCCGCCCACATTTTTTTAAGTTGAAGTACATCTAAAAAACTGCTTTAACCGCCAAACATCTCAATTAACTGCTCGGGAGTTAAATTTTCCCTTTCTTTGCCTTGTAAATCTTTTGCTATTTTGCCGTTTTGCATCATTATTGTGCGGTTTCCCAAACGCAACGCCGATTTCATGTCGTGCGTTACCATGATTGTGGTTATTTTGTCGGTAGAAATTATTTTTTGGGTTAAAGTAAGCACTTTTTCGGCTGTACCTGGATCTAACGCGGCGGTATGTTCGTCCAACATTAGCAATTTTGGCGTGCAAATTGTTGCCATTAACAGCGTTACAGCTTGACGTTGTCCACCTGAAAGCAAGCCCATTTTGGTTTTCATACGATTCTCCAAGCCTAATTCTAGCATTTCAAGTTGCTCTTGGAAGAGATTTAGCAAAGGCTTGCCAATGCCTATTCTAAAGCGAGTTTTGTGGGCAGAATAATATGCAAGTGCCATATTTTCGGCTATTGTCATGTGCGGAGCAGTGCCTTTCATTGGGTCTTGAAAAAGCCGCCCAATATCGTGCGAGCGCTTATATTCTGGCAAAAAAGTTATGTCGTCATCTCCCAAAATTATTTTGCCAGAATCCGCTAAAAACATCCCAGAAATAGCGTTCATTAGCGTACTTTTGCCCGCGCCGTTGCCGCCAATAATCGTAACAAAATCGCCAGGCGGCAAATGCAAAGTAACGTCATCTAGTGCGATGCGTTCGTTTGGCGTTCCAGCGTTAAATGTTTTTGATAAATTAGTGATTTTTAACATGATTTAGCCTTGCCTTTCGTTTAAGTTTGTGCGTGTGCCACAGGCTTTTTATTGCAGGATACGAGATTGCAATAGTTACGATAAGCGCCGAAATTCCACGTAAATTAGCAGGATTAAGCCGAAAACTTAACACAAACGCCAAAATAACCCGATAAATAACCGCTCCTATGATAACAGCGGAGATATTCCAAACGACTGTTCGCCGACCAAAAATTGCCTCGCCGATTATCACGGATGCCAATGCAACAACAACCATTCCAAGCCCCATGCTAATATCTGCGAAACTTTGATATTGTGCAATTAACGCACCCGATAACGCCGCTAATGCGTTTCCGATAGCTAAACCGACCGATTTTGTAAAAGTTGTGTTGACAGAAGATGCTTTTACCATTGCCTCGTTATCGCCAGTTGCACGGATTGACAAGCCCATTCTCGTATGAAAAAATAAGCCCAAAATAACGCCAACTGTTACAATTATGATAAGCGGAAGAATCGTCCGCCAAAGTGCCATATCGCCAGTGGTTGCCGCAATTATCGTAAACAGCGTTTCGTCGCGCAACATTGCAATATTGGAGCGACCGCCCATAATTCCGAGGTTGACGGAATATAGTGCGGTCATGGTTAAAATTCCTGCTAGAATGGGCTGTATTCGCATTTTAGTTTGCATAAATGCACTGCAAAGTCCAGCAACTGCACCTGCAAAAATTGCTAAAATTATTCCTAAAATTGGCTGTCCTGCTACAACGAAAACGGCACAAACAGCGGCTCCAGTTGTAAAACTGCCCTCAACGGTTAAATCGGCAACGCCCAAAATTCGGTACGATACAAATATTCCCAGTGCCAAAAGGGCGTAAATTAGCCCTAATTCTAATGCGCCCATAAAGGCTACAATACTCATAAAATACGCACCTCATTTTTTTAGTTTCCTTCGTAAAGCTCCACGTAATCACCTAAATGGTCGATATTTATGCCCAACGCATTTGCTGTAGCAAGATTAACTATTGGTTGAAAGTTGGTTGTATAAAAAACTGGAATTTGCGAAATATCCGTGCCGCCCAATATTTGCGAAACTACCGTTGCGGTTTCTGCTCCGATAATTGCGTAATCTATGCCAACCGTGGCTAATCCGCCATCGTGAACCATTGAATCTGCGCCAGTAAAAATGGGCAATCCTGCATTTAATGCAACTTGGGCAAATACTGGCATTGCAGATGCCACTGTGTTATCGGTTGGCGTAAAAAAGGCATCTACGTTGCCAACAAGCGATAATGCGGCTTGCTGTACTTCGCCAGTGTTTGTAACAGGAGCCTCGAGATAGCTTAAACCTTGCGATTCCAGAAAATCCCGAGCTTCAGCAATCAGCGAAACCGAGTTAATTTCTCCCAAGTTGTAAACAAAGCCGAAAGTTTGAATTGACGGCAAAAGATCGAGTGCAAACTGCAAAATGCCCTCAACATCTATTGCATCGGAAACGCCTGTTATATTGGCACTTGGGCTTGCAAGATTTTCCACCAAGCCCGCAGCAATGGGATCGGTAACGCCCGAAAAAACTATCGGAATTGTGCTAGTTGCGGCAGCAGCGGCTTGTGCGGCTGGAGTAGCTATTGCTACAATTAA
>WRKG01000248.1 GCA_009778185.1 Bacillota bacterium | reverse complement strand
TGGGGCAGCGCCCCAAGGTTTTGAACTTAGGAGGTTTATATGGGCGGATTTTTTAATATGGATGGGCCATTTATGCGGTTTGGTAACGCATTGGCGGATATTATGATTTTGAGTGTTATATGGTTGGCTTTTAGTGTTCCTTTGGTTACTATGGGTGCGTCTACAACGGCACTTTTTTATGTTACAACTCGCCGTGTTTCGGATAAAGAGGGCTATATTTTGCGAGATTTTTGGGGCAGTTTTAAGTCTAATTTCAAAAAAGCCACTATTTTGTGGATTGGCTGGTGTACTATTTTGGGCTTGGTTGTGCTAAATATACAGATAATTCCCGAGCTGTACATTGACCCAACTATGACGCTTATTTTGCAGGTTATCCAGTTTGTAATTTTGGCGCAACTGGTTATTATCTCAATTTATATGTTTCCGTTGACAGCACGGTTTGAGATGGGTTTTAGGCAAATTATAAAAAGTGCCTTTTTTATGGGAAATCGCCACTTGTTCACGACTATATCTACCGCAATAACTGGCGTTGCTATTGTCGCGTTTGCCATTTTTGTTTTTGAACCTGTTATTTTGGTTGGCATTGGAATCTACGCATATGTTGCCTCTTTTATGATTATGCGTGTCTTCAAAAAATATCGTCCCGATATGGATGAAAAGGATTTATCATTGCAAGAATTAGCACCTTTGCCAGATTTTAACCTCGAAAATGTTGACGATAACGAAAATTCAACCGAAACTTTGTCAACTTCCGAAGTTGACAAACAACAAATTTGAGCCATGAAACAGGATATTTTAGCAATGCTCCCAAATGAACTGGAAACGCTTGTACTTCAGCTAAATAGCCCAAAGTACAGAGCAACGCAAATTTTTGAATGGCTACATAGCCGATTTGCGGTTTCTTTTGATGTTATGGATAATCTGCCAAAAAGTTTGCGGCAACAATTATCCGAAGTTTGCTATATTCCATTATGTCAACCTATCGAAACGTTGGTTTCTGAAAAAGATAGCACCAAAAAATTTTTGTTTGCGTTATCGGACGATTTGCTAATCGAAGCGGTTTTAATGGAATATTCCTTTGGAAACTCGGTTTGCATTTCTACGCAAGCGGGCTGTAAAATGGGCTGCAAATTTTGTGCATCTGGCGCGGACGGGCTTATTCGCAATCTTACGGCTGGCGAAATGCTGGCACAAGTTTACGCCGCCAAACAAGAAAAAATTTCTGGCGTTGTTTTAATGGGCTGCGGCGAGCCACTTGACAATTTTGACAATGTTGTCCGATTTTTGGAACTTATCTCGCACCCAAAAGGGCTGAATATTGGCAAACGGCACATAACAATTTCTACGTGCGGACTTGTCCCGCAAATAAAAAAATTGGCAAATTTGCAGTTGCCAATAAATTTGGCGATTTCGCTACACGCTACCGACGATCAGTTGCGGCAAACCATAATGCCAATAGCCAAAAAATACTCTATTTATCAGCTTTTGGAGGCTTGCAGATATTACACGCAATTAACTAATCGGCGAATTACTTTCGAATATGCACTTATCAGTAATCTCAACGATTCTCCCAATCATGCGATGCAGCTGGCAAAATTGCTGGAAGATATACTTTGCCATGTTAATCTTATCCCAGTAAACATGACAAATGCGGAGTTTTTGCCAACTTTGCGCGAGCATTCCGAAAAATTTATGAAAATTTTACAAGAAAATGACATAAACGCCACAATTAGACGAACAATGGGCGAAGATTTAGATGCCGCTTGCGGTCAGTTGCGTGCCAAAAAAATGCAAATTTAATTTTCCTTGACAAAGTTTCTTGTGTTTAGTATACTAAATTAAAGAAAGTTTTAATGATTATAATTAAGGAGGCGGCTATTAAATAGCCAAATTTTATGAACTTACACGATTTTTGGTACGATTTACCAGAGGAACTAATTGCGCACAGTCCGCCAGACAACAGAGGTACATCACGGTTAATGGTGTTAAACCGTGCAACGGGCGCTTACGAAAATCACACTTTTAACGAGATAATAAATTTGCTAAATGCAGGAGATTGCATTGTCATAAACGATACAAAAGTTATTCCTGCAAGACTTTTGGGCAACCTAGAAAGTGGCGGCGCGGTCGAAGTATTATTGCACAGAAGATTAAGTACCAACCGTTGGGAAATTTTATGTCGGCCTGGCAAAAAATGCCGTGTCGGCAAAAAAATCATAGTTGGCAACGGCGATATAATTATAAATATAGACGAAACGGTAGAAGACGGTTTGCGTAACGCAACCTTCGAATACACCGAAAATTGGGAATATTTACTAGATAAATATGGCGAAGTGCCGATTCCACATTACATAAAGCCCACAATGTCCACCGAGGAAACAAAAGAACGCTACAATACAGTTTACGCCAAAAATAACGGTTCGGTAGCTGCTCCGACGGCTGGCTTGCATTTTACCAACGAAATTTTATCCGAACTGGAAAAAAAAGGCGTAAAAATAGCGCACATAACGCTCCACGTTGGAATTGGCACTTTTCGCCCAGTACGAGTTGACAATATTATTCAGCATTCTATGCACAGCGAATATTATCAAATTGAAGAAGAGCAAGCCGCCAAAATCAACGAAACAAAAAAAATGGGCGGACGAGTTATTGCAATCGGAACAACATCTTGTCGCACGTTGGAAAGCTGTGTAGACGAAACTGGTCAAGTTGTCCACGGAATGGGCAAAACAGGAATTTACATTTATCCAGGTTTCGAATTTAAGGTAATTGACGGACTTTTGACAAATTTTCATTTGCCACAATCCACGCTTATTATGCTAGTTGCCGCATTTTGTAGCATTGATTACATAATGCAAGCCTACAATGCCGCTATTATCGAAGGATATAAATTTTATAGTTTTGGCGATGCTATGTTGTTGGTTTAGGGATGGTCAATAGTAAATATAGTAACTCCATTTTTTACAAAATGATTTATAGTAATTCAACTTAATAAAAAATGCGGGCGGATAATATCCGCCCGTTTTTTCTACAACAACCTATTTTTAAGTTGTTCGAGTATATAAAAAAGGGCGAAAATTATCGCCCTTTTTTTGAAAGTCAGAAATTTATCTAACAATCAACTTAATCATATTTTGCAAAATTTGCGAAATTTCGGCTCTGGTAGCGTTATTGTTGGGGTTAAAATTAAAGCCATCTCCGCGCATTAGTCCAGAAGATACTGCCCAGCGAACTGCATCGTCTGCCCAAGTTGCAATTTGCGTTGTATCGCCAAAGGCTGTTATATCGCCCCTTGCGGTAGTGTCTATTCCTGTTGCGTTGGCATAATTCATTAAAATTACTGCTATTTGTTGGCGAGTTACGTTGTCGGTTGGTCTGAATGTGCCATCGCCAAAACCTTGGATTATTCCCAAAGATGTCGCCCAATTTATACTATTGGCTTGAGAATCCTCTGCTGCAATATCGTTAAAAATGGTTGCTCCGCCGAAAGTTGCAACGTTTTCCAAATTTTCTAGTTCGAAAAGTGCATTGATTGTCTCGCTGCGAGTGATTGGCATTTGCGGATTAAACAAATTGCCAACCGCAGTTATTATGGTATTTGCCGCTAACATTCCTCGGTTGTTGATAAATTGAATCACTTCCGAAAACCAATGATTTGTCTCAACATCATTAAACGGCGTAAAATTTGATGCCACTGATATTGTGCCTGTTTCCGTTATCAAAAGGTAAGTAATTTCGTTTTCTACAAACGATTTGCTGATTATGTTAGATATTCCGTTTTCCGTTGTTAAAGAGATTACAACCTCGTTTTCTGGAACATAGGCAGGGGCAATGTTGGGCAATGCAAGCCTTAATCCGCCGTTGATTGTGTATATTGGCGTGTCATCTAGCAATACTTGAATGCTTATTTGTCCATTTTCTAGTGTAACGTTAAAAGTAAACATATCGCCAAAAAGTGCAACCAAAGCCGCCAAAGTGGCTTGGTTTAAGGTTATTGTACCCAATTCGCCCATATCTAGCACTATTATTGCATTGGAAATTAAAGCATTGTTTATCTCTTCCGTTGGCAATAAAAATCCTGTGCCATTTTCTATGGGGAATGCTTGCATTGTTATAACTTCAAATTCTGGTGGCGGAATTATTGGCGCTGGCGGAGTTGGCGGTGTAGCTGTTTCTTCCGCCTGTTCGGTTGTAGTAGTAGTAGATGCGCCGCCTTGTTGCGGTGGACGTGGCGATTGTATTTCTACTTCGCCGTCCGTATCGTGGTTTCCACCTTGGTTATTTTGATTATTTTGGTTATTTTGATTGTTTTGGTTGCCTTGATTTCCGCCTTGATTTCCTTGGTTTCCATTTCCGCCGCCGTCTGGTTCTGGCTCGGGTTCTGGCTCGGGAGTGGATGGAACGTCAAATGTAAAGTTTTGTGCCGAACGCCGCAATTCATTTACAAATAGACCAGGTTCGCTTTCTACTCTGCCTGTAACTTCTCCTGCTGGGTTTTCGGCGGCATTATTATTTGTGCGAAACTCTGCTGCTATAGTGTTTCTGCCAGTTTGATTTGCCATTTCGAAAGTTTGCTCGTGAATGATAATTCTTGTGCTACCTGATTCGGAATCAAAATGGGTTCCCTCTTCCAAAAGTTCTCCATTTAGGAAAAATGCAACAAACTGTTCGAAAGAATCGGGCGTATCTAAAGCAATTTCAAATAAATTTTGAGTGTTTCTGTCGGTTACGACAAAATAATTTTGCATAGGAATACCCACGTGCTGATTGATTTCGTAGCCAATATCAACTTGATTTGCTACGTTTTCGTCAGTATTTTCTAGCACGATAAACACAAAATCGGCTTGAACGTTTGAAAAGCCCATATTTGGCGTGTTTCGCAATTCTACCGTAAACGGAAAACTGCCCATTTCTGTTGGAACGCCGTATAATTCGCCAGTTTCGCGAAATTCCATGCCAATGTTTGCCAGTTCTTCTGCACCAGATATTAAGTGCAATGTTGGTCTATTCCAAGCGTACATATTAAATTGCATTATTACTTCTTGGTAAGGTACGTACAAAACGGCATCGCTAATTTCTTCTGTTGTTATTATGGGACTTCCAGATAAACCTGTCAATGTTATGACAACTGGAGTTTGTCCATCGGCTGTAATTGTAAGTGTTCCGTCAATTCTGCCGTTGCCATTTGGCAACAAACGGATTTTTGCTACGTTGGGTAATTCGCCCGCATATTCACTGTCGGAACTAGGCGTTTCGATTGTGGTAAATGCTGCCAAAGTGTTGTTGCCTGCACCGCCGATTGTCCAATATGGGTCAAGCTGCACATTTGTAGCGTTTAACGTTACGTTTAAGCCAGTTAGCGGAGCATCGCCCACGTTAGCAATAAAAATATCGTGAAAATTAGCAAAATCTTGTGTATTATTTAGGAAAATTCTGCGTAATGCGCCCTCTGGACCATTTATTCCGTTTACGAAAAGTTGCGAACCGCCTGTGTGCCGTTGAACGAATGTTACAACATAGTTACGCAAGCCGTTTCCTTGGGCATTTATTGCGGCATATTGTTGTACGCCCTGCGAAAAATCACGGAAAGTTTCGCCACTTGTTTGCAATATACCTGGTGCTCCGATTGTTCCAGCAAAAATGTTGACATTTTGAGCAGGAACTTCAAATACAGGTCTAATGTTTGCAAGATCGACATTTTCGTCCAAGAAAAATAGCGTTTGAAAGCCTCTCGATAGATAATTATCGTGCTGATAAGGCATTACATAAACGTTCATTTTTGTTTGCTCTTCGTCATTTGCATCCAATAGAGGATTGCCATCTTCATCTAACAAAGTTTCTTGAAACTCTACTGCACCTAACATTCGCATAAATGGATCGGGCTGTGCAGGAGTTGGACGTTGCCCAATAGCATCATTACGTAGATTTACTTGCACAGTAATTGTTCGAAAATCAACCGGTTGATTGTTATTCAAAAAAACTATGGTAAAATTGTTGATTTCTGCAGCTCGTATACCTGTGCCTGTTTGGGTTAAATCTTGTGCTAAAATTTGAGCGGTTATGTTTGTTCCGCTTGCTAATGCCTCGTTGGCACTTTCAAAAAGTCCGCTAAAAACCCTTGTTTCGTCAGAATAATCGTTAAAAATATCGGAAATGTTTATTCCAATGTAATGAGGAGTATTTTCGACGGTATTTTCGAAGCCGCGCATTGTAAAAATATAATTGTTGTTGCCACTTAACGGAATGCGAATGTTGTTAGTTTCTTCGTAAACTTGCACATTTTGTATAAATGGCGGATTTACAACATTTAGCGTAAATCTGTGGAACGCAACTATATTGTTGCCGTCATAAAAAATTATTGCAAATTCCGTTTCAGAGTTCGGCACAACCGAGATTCCTTTGTTTGCCAAAAGTAATTCATCGGAATTTAGCAAGAAAATTCGCTCGGTAACATTAAGCGAGGAATCGGCGGCTAAAGCGACGGCGGCAGCGGTTGCGGTGGCAAATTCTCCTCTTATTGCAACTGCTCTAAAATTGGCAAATTGCGGATTTATAACCAACCCAAAATAACGGGGATTTGGATTAAATTCGCTAGAAAGCATTTGCGCATTGCTAGTTGAACGGCTTTCCATTAAGCTATTTGTGCTTGTATTGGAAATATTTCCAGTAAAAGTATCGCTTCGGTTGCCGTTTATTGCGTCCGCAAAATGTATTGACGAAAATCTTGATTGTATTACGTTGCTTGCGTTAGCGTTCAATGTTAGCCTGTGAAAACCAACAACATTTCCAGCATCTCGAAAAATTATTCCAAAATACATTGGAGCATTTGGAGTAATTGTAATGCCCGTGTTGTTATTTGCTAAATTTTGATTGACTATTCGCGAAGTAACATCTAAAGCGGAATTTTCCGCAACTGCGGCTATTGCTTGCTCCACATTCGTAAAATTGCCACGTACAACTTGTGCTTGATGCGAACTATAATCTGCGTGCAAAGTCATTGAAAAATAATGCGGAGCAATCTCAAAACCATTTCGTTGTAATGTTATCGTCCGTGTGCTTGTGCTTGTCATGGGGTTTGTTGTGCTATAGTTGGATATAGTTCCTGTGAAAGTTGTCATGTTGCGCGTTCCGCTTATTTCATTGGCGAAAGTTATATCGGAAATTCTGGGCTGTAGCGAAGAAGCTCTGCTAACATTTACCGATAAACCAGAAAAATTTACCAAATTTCCGCCTTGGTAAAATAAAAAAGTAAAATATTGCGTTCCAACATCAGTAATCGGAAAACCGCCCGAAACTTCTAAATTTTGGTTAAGTACATTTGCGGTAATGTCAATTTCGGGATTAGCGGCAAGTGCTGCAACGGCTTCCTCTTGCGTGTCAAATTCTCCGTGCAACACTCGAACGTTATAAAGCGTGGCAAATGTGGAATTTACGTTAAAGGCTACAAAATTAGGATTTATAACAAAACCACGATTATAACGGTAAAAGTTGGTGCTTTGTCGATTGGTAAATGTGCTTAATGAAGATAAATTGTCGGAATCTAGTTCGTTGCGAACGCCGCTTGCATTTTGGATAATTTGTACTTGCGAAACAGGCGTTATTGACGACCTATTGAGAGTTACCGATAATCTGCTGAAATTTGCCACTTCATTTGTGCCAGCATTTCTGAAAATGATAGCAAAATAGCGCGTTCCTATTGCAGTGATTTGAAAACCCTCGCCTACATTGTTTACATTTTGTGCAGGAGCAAGTACATTGTCGGTAATAATCAAATTTGGATTAGCGTTAGCAGCGGAAATAGCTTCGGCGGCAGTTTGGAAATCTCCGCTAATTACTTCTACATCGTATGCGGCAAAAGCAGGATTTATCGTAAATGCCATGTAATGCGGATTTATCCCAAAACCAACCGCTGTACGATTTGAGAAAGTCGTGCTTTGCGTTATATTTGAACTAGATAGACTACTATTTTGGCTAAATTGGCTGCGTACGCCCGCAACTTCTTGTGCAATTTGCACATTTTGCACAACGCTTGCAGAAGACACTTGACTAACAGTTACATTCAACCTGCGAATAGCAGTAATTTGCTGACCACTTCGAAATAATATCGCAAAATGTTGCGCACCTGCTTGCGTAACTCTAAAGCCTGTATTGGGAAGTTGCATATTTTGGTCAAGCACTTGGGAAGTTACATCGCTTGCAGAGTTTTCCGCCAGCACGGCTAAAACATCCTCTTCGGTATTTGGCGTATCTTCGGGAACGTTTATAACTTGTACAGTATAATTTGCCCTAAGTTGTGGATCTATTGTGAAATCGATAAAATGTGGATTAAAATCGAACCCAACTAATTGAGGATACAAAGAGACACTTTGAGAGGCATTTTGTACATTTTCAGGAGCATAATTTGTGTCGTCAGCAAGTTGCCTGTTGTTATTATTTTCGTGAAAAAGTCGTACACTTTGCACAACATTTGGATTGGCAACAGTAATGTTTACTCTGTAGCGCACATTTTCGGGATTAAGCTGGGCTGTCGTGCCAACAATAAATTCCAAATTGTGGCTACCAGTTTGAGATAAATCGATTATTCCGTCCGAAATTATCTCATAATTATGGTTTAATCCGCTAACCCAAACAACGCCAGAACCCTCTGGAGTGCTAGTTAAAGTGGTAACATTAACATTCTCAAACTGAAACCTATCGTAGTAATCCGTCAAAGTAAGAGAACCAAGCTGAACAACACGCAACGGTATTAAAGTTGCAGGTTCTACTGGAGAATAAGGTTCATTTGTGAAAGTTTTCGGCTCGGGACGCAACAAAATAATATCGTTGCCGATATTAAAACGGATTGACTGTAACAAATTGGGATTATTTTGCACAGTTGCAACGCTAAAAATATGCTCGCCAATTTGCACGGTACTTTGCGGCGTTTCGAACCATTCAACGAAAATTTCGCCCAAATATTGAAATTGCACTTCATATGGGAAAAATGCGTTGTCTTCCAGTTGGATTGTGAAATTGCCGTAAGCATCAAAAAGTTGATAATTCCAGGGCGTTTGCTCGGCACGTTGTACATCAAAACCAACTGTTATTTCTCGGTTGCCCAAATTGTAGATTACTTCGCTAAATTCTACATCGAAAGCGGGCATATCTACTACAATTTCGCCTAAATCTACATTTTCGTTGCCGTCAATGGCTGGCGGAGTAGTAAATACTGGATTTTCTGTTTCGTCGAAAACATTAGCAGCATTTTCGCCGTTTAAGATGTTTTCGTCAGCAATTTCATCAATTTGAAATTCCTCGTTGACGTTGGCGAATGCTGTTGGAGTTAATTGTACACCCGAAATTGCCAAAATAACTGCCAACAAAATTGCTAATTTTTTTTTGAAATTTTTCATAAATACGAAAAATCCTCCTTTCATTTTGTAAAGTTTTTTCAGCCCTTTACATAGCCGATTTATTGTAAATGCGAAATTTTCGCAAATTACCAAAATTTATGTACAATAAAATGATACAATGTTCAGTATATATATATATATATAAGTCAAATGCGATTTTTCCACATTATCCACAATTTTTGCACAAAAAAAGTCAAATAAAAAATATATTTGACTTTTTTCTTATTATTTCTTGTTTTTTCTTTTGTTTTTGCGTGTTTTTGAAATTTGTTGTAAATCAATCTATAATAAATCAATTTAACAAAAAATGGGTTGTTGCAAAATATTGCAATATGGTTTAGATTTTATGCCTTTGTGGGTTTAGAAAAAGCGGGCGGATAATATCCGCCCCTACAAACCGCCAACCGTAGGGGCGGATAATATCCGCCCGTTTTATTCCACATAAGTTTGTTTTAAGTTGTTCGTTCTTTTTACTACTCATTCAACAAAATAGCCAAAGTAATATCGTCGCCACTGCCTTTTTCGCTAGTTGTATTTAGCCAACTTTCCAAATTTTCGTCAATGTAATTGCGACCTTTTTCTTTTAGCAAGCTGTAAAAATCGCTGCCAACTTTTGCAAAATCTTTACTTTGGTAAAAGCTGTTTGCGTAACCGTCCGTTGCAATTAAAAACATGGGATTATCTTTTTCCAAGGAAAGAATTTGCGTTTTCATATATTGCCAACATTCATGTTGACATAACGAGTTTGTTTCGGGGCCCAAATTTTCGTCTGGAGCAATCAGCCAATCAACGGTGGTTTCGTCCACCATTAAAATATCGCCGTCGCCAATTTGTAACGCAAAAACAAAATCTAAAGTTGCGACTACTACAATTAAGGTTGCACCGTAAAGTTCGTACGAAAATGGCAAATTTGCTGGCTCGTTGTTTTCGTGGTTTTCGTCATTTTCGTTGCGGCGTTTTTGCGTATGATTTTCTTGAACTTTTTGTTTCCAAATTTTTTCGATTTGTTTTGGCAACCATAAATCTCTGTTGGCAATTAAAGTGTTAAGCGAATCGGGTTGATCAAAAATATCGTCAAAGACAGTAAGGGCGGTTTGCACAGCAATAACAGCACCTTCATCGCTATACGGACACGAACTGCTGCCGTGCCCGTCCGAGATAGCTACAATACAAAATGTTTCAGTTTTTTGGATAGCTATTGCATCCTGGCACGGAAGCCCATTTTTTATGTGAGTAGCACCGCGAACACTTTTTCCGATTGCCGACCACTCGTTTTTACCAGATGTCATCATCGTCAGAATCGTCTAAAGTTGGGATAGTAGTTGTATCGATAACAGACGGTGCATCGTCGGTATCGGTGGCACGCGGCGAAGATACCGTTTTTATGACCGTGGATGCCCATTTTATAAATTGAATTAGCGATTGCGAATTTTTTGCCTCTAGCACTAATTCACGGTTGCCAGTAAATTGTTCCAAAACGTTCAAGTCGGTATCTTTGCCGATTGCTATTGCAATACGCACCGATTTTTTGCCCCAAGGAGTTCCCATTAAATCTTCAAGCCCTTTTTTGAAATCGTCCGTTGGTTGACCGTCCGTTAAAAGTACCAAAACGGGCGGCAATCGTTTTGTATCGGACGGAAACGACCGCAACTCGGTTGCAATCATTTCTAAAGCAGCGCCCATGCTTGTAACGCCGCCAGCGTGTAAATCTTGCCAGCTAAACTGGTCAATCGGCATTGCACTTGGAACGTGCCATTGTGCACCGTCCGAAAATTTTAAGGCTCTAACCATAAGGTTTGCGTTCGGATTAGCATCCGCCTCTTTTTGCATAAATGGGATAACTTGCCGTATTGCATAGTTCAGCGTTTGAATTTTTTCGCCATCCATCGAACCCGAACAATCTGTTATCCAAATAAAATCTAATATTCGCGACGACATTTCGCCGCCTGGTAAATTTGCCATTTTTTAACCTCCAAATTAAGAATAAAATTGCTTAAAGCAAAATCAAAACCTTGGGGCGCTGCCCCAAACCCCGCAAGGACGCGCGCGCCCTTGACCCGCATTTTTTATTAGGTTGTATTATTACAAAATACATTTATTTCACAATTCCCTCAACAGGACCAAAATTTATTTTTATATCCGCTTGCAACGGAACAGTTTTTTTGGGCGGAACAATAACATTTTCGCCGCTTGGTTTTGTCATTGTCCAATTTTCGCCACTGACATTTGTCAAGCCCCAACGGTTTGGCTGTTGTGGATGCGTTGTAATTTGTCCAATAACTTGATTATCGTTAAAATCGTAATTATTTTTTATGTGATGTGCAAAAAGTTTTGTGTCCTTGTTTAGCATTACCAGCTGATCGCCAATTTTTATGCGAGCTGGCAGTTGTACAACGCCTTTGCATTGCCAACAATGATGATTTTGCGATTTTTTGACCTTTTGCAAATCGTAAAAATTTTGCGAGCCGCAATAATTACAGTACATAATGCTGTTTTTTAGGCGAACTATCGCATCTTTCCATTGGATTTCTACTATACGTTTATTTGTATCGTGCAAGCCCAAAGTGAACGCTTGCGTAAACAAATCTTTTATGTATTGCGGATAAATATCCCAATAAATAATTGCGTTATCTTGATAGCCACTTACTGGGCGGTTTGTTAAGTTTGTGGGGTCCCAAATAAAAATCGGCTCTTTGCCGTATATTTTTTCCATGGCTTTGCCGTCCATGCAACGAATATTTGCCTCGATAGCACCTTCCAATGGATGATGCAACATGAACATATAAAACAGCAAAACCGCCATAGAATAAAGATCGGTTGCGGTAGATGGCGTTGCCTTTTCAACGATAATTTCGGGAGCAATAAACCGCGGCGTGCCTTCCGTTCCGCCTTCAGAATCCATGTTGACTGTAACGTTGTCGTTATCGCAAATTAAAACTTGTCCATCATCTGGCTTAAAAAATAGGTTGCCAAAAGAAATATCTCGGTAGCACAAGCCTTGCGTGTGTAGCGATTGATAGCTATCTGCCAAGTTTATTCCCGCCATACAAAGAGCGTGAAAAGTTGTGTCAACGCGGCGTTTCATTAAATCCAAAATAGATTTATATTCTAGCGGGCGCAAATCCATTACATAGCCAAAAATATCTTGTTGGACAACCATATCTAGCGGCCACAAAAAACGGTGGTCAGGTTTGCCGCGCGAAACTAATCCTTCGATTAACTTTTTTTGGTAACTGGTTGCCGAGTTCTTAAAGTACCATTTTAGGGCGTATCGTGCATTATTGGATTTATCTTCAACTTCGTAAACTTCGCCTTGTCCGCCAGATGCAATAAACCGAACAACCGTATAAAGCACTCCATGAGTGGATTGCAACTTTTCGCCTATTTCTAGTAGGTTCATTTTTTGGTGCATTTTATCCCTCCTAAATATTTTTTCACTTTTTCGACAAGTATATCACAATCTACATTATTTAACAACATACGAGCCTAAAAATTTGTACATTGTGGTATTATTTTTTATTTTGTCAAGAGCGTTTTTTGCATCATTTGCGTTATAATCCTCAATGTCAACAAAGAATATGTATTCGCCCAAATGTTGCGGCATTGGACGGCTTAAAATTTTCGTCATGTTTATGTTATAGGTTTCAAAAGTGCCTAAAATTTTGCACAATGCACCAGAACAATTTTCGGTAGAAAAAGCGATTGCGGTTCGACAGTTTGCTTGCGGAGCGGTTGTTGAGCCATTATTTTTAACAATTTTGACAAAACTTGTGCTATTAACCGCGCTATCTTGGATATTGGAATCTAGGATTGTTAAATTGTATGTTGTTGCGGCATATTCGGGAGCGATTGCGGCGGCGGTGGAATCTTCGCTTGCGATTGCGGCAGCTTCGCCATTGCTACTGCAAGCAATTTGAGAAATATTTGCAAAGTTTTTTCGTAAGTAATTTCGGCATTGTGCGAGGGCTTGCGGATGAGCCAAAATTTTTTGCGGCGCTTTGCTGTGGCTGATTATTGCGTGTTTAATCGGCATAACCAACAGTTCAGTAATAACAACGTTTGTTGCCAAAAGTGCATCCAATGTAGCATTAACCGAGCCTTCTGTAGAGTTTTCGATTGGGGCAATTCCAACTTCGCAAATGCCGTTGTCAACCAATTCAAATATTTCGTTTATATCGTACATCGGAACAAACTCGCCCTCCGAAACCAAAATACCAGCGGCTTGTCTCGTAAATGTGCCGCTTGGCCCTAAATATCCAACTTTTTGCACAAAATCCCTCCTAAAGTTCAAAACCGTGGACTCCGCCCACACTCGCCTTAAAGTTCAAAACCGTGGGCGCCCGCCTGCCAGCGGGCAGGCTGCCCACACCCGCAAGGACGCGCGCGCCCTTGACCCGCTTTTTTAGCATAAATATTAAAAATGTAGGGGCGGATATTATCCGCCCGTTTATTACAAATTCGCAATATTTTTCCCTTTGCAATAAACCAATTTCTCCTATAAATATTTTCCCACACAAATATTTCTCCTACAAACATTTTCCCATACAAACATTTCTCCCAAAATCCTCTATTTTTTACGAGAAATTTTCGGCATTTTGGGAATATTGGGAAGTTTCGGCATTTTCGAAAACAGCCGATTTTTTTTGTCAACCGTAACCAAACTTTCGTATACAGCCGATACATCTAATGCGTATTGCTTGGCAGAAAGCGGCTGAATGGATTCAAATGCTTTTGTTGCCACTTTTACAGCGGTTGCTTGATTGGTTAATGCGTAATACATTATGTTTGCGGCATCTTCATCGTTGTCAAATAAAAATCCCGTTTCGCCGTGGCGGACAAGTTCCGCAAAACTGGGATCTCGCTTTACGACAACTGGCACTTTTGCCGCCATTGCTTCTATATAAGTTAAGCCCTGCGTTTCGGATGTTGATGCTGTTGCAAAAATATCTCCCATGCTGTAATATTTGCCGATTATGTTCCAGGGTTTTGCCCCTGCGAAAATAACGTTGTTTTGCACGTTTAATGTTATTGTCAACTGTTGTAATTCTTCTCGCAATGGACCATCGCCGATAATTAGCAATTTTACAGTGGGCAATTTTTGCAAAAGCGGCGGCATCATGTTTATTAAAACGTCCAAACTTTTTTCTTTGGCAACTCTGCCAACTGCGACAATAACGGAATCCTCTTCGCAAATTCCCAGTTCTAATTTTTCGCGAGTTAAATCTTCATCCGAAAAATTATCCGAGTTAAACGGGGCAAAATCAAGCCCTGTGGGAATCGTCCTAATTTCGCGCGTAACGCCCACCGATTTTAGATAATTATGCGCTTTGTCCACTGGCGCAATTACTACTTTTGCACGGTTGCAAAAAAAACGACTAAAATTTTTGGCAAATTTTGGCGTTAATAAATGACCGTTCAAAATGTAATGTGTGTAATCCTCGTACATTGTGTGATACGTATGCACCATCGGGATATTATAAATTTCGGAAACCAGTTTTCCTAAAAATCCCAAAGGAAACTCTGTATGCGTGTGAATAATATCCAGTTTGAACGATTTCATTTTGACGATAAGTTTTGGAGGATAAATTACTGCCATTCGGTGGGTTGGCAAAAAAGAGAGCTTAACACTGGGAATACGAAAAACATCGGCGGCTTTTTCGGCTTTTTTGATGTTTGGATCGGTGGTTGTGAAAATGAAAACTCGATGCCCAAGTTTGGTCAACTCTTTTTTTAGCATTAAAATAGAAGTTACAACACCGTTAATTTGCGGATAATACGTATCGGTAAAAATGCCAATATTTAGGGATTTCTTTTTCATAGAGTGCCTCTTTTGTCTGTAATATAATTTATTAGATTTTGGCGGATAGTTTCATCGCTAAATGTAGTGGACACTTTTTCTAGCAGGTTATCGAGAGCGGCTTTATTGGATTTTTTGTTATATCTATCTGCTAAAAGTTCGTATGTTTTTTTATGTTCGCCACCAAGATCTGCACATCTTTCTAGTATAACATACGCATTTTTTTTCTGAAGGTCTGAACCATTTTCTAGCAAATGCTCTGCCCATTTTAGCAGGGCGTAAATATATTTATTGTAATTTTCTTCATTTATAGCAATCATTTCCAAATTAGATGCACCGTAAGCGGTTTTTAGTTCGATGTTAGTAAATTTTTGGTGAAAGTGAATCATCGGAGCAGCGGCGCGAAGTTTTACACGATTTTGCAGTTTAACAATTTCGTCAGTTGCGGTGGTTTCGAAAGGCAATTCGGCAAGGTTTGGCTTGTAATAAAAAATATCTTCAATATCGCGGCGACGAGATGAATTTGCAAGTGCATCAGCTTTTGCCAGTTCTAACCGACTTTTGCCAAAGTTGCGAAACGCTCTATCCATAAAAGCACGAGCAATAACATAAATTGCCAAAACAAATCCCACCATAAAAATGACTCGTGTTGCAACTATTGTCAACATGATAACACCCCAATCTGCACAAGATTATATTGTCGTTTCATTAAAAGTTCCTCCTACACTAAATCAACTTCAAAACCGTGGGCGCTGCCCACACCCGCAAGGCTGAATTTTGTCCAGTGGACAAAAGAAAAGCGCCCTCCCGCCTGCCGGCGGGCAGGTGACCCGCATTTTTTATTGAGTTGGATTATTATAGCTAAAAATTGCTAACGTAAACCTTTGTTCAAATGTAGGGGCAGGTATTATCCGCCCCTACGGCAAATACCGAAATAGTAAGGCAAATATCGAAATATTTCATTATAAAACCAAACATCGATTCGCACTACTAAAACAATTATAACATTGCAATTTTTACTTTGCAAGAAAAACTTTTTTTGGATTTAAGCAATTTACGATTTTTCAATTTTCCCCAACATTTTAGCCGCCAATTCCGCAGCCCGTTCAAAATCGCTATGCAAAAATAACGCATTATGAATATGCTCTATTTCGTCGGCGGTTGCGAAACTCCATTTGCGGTTGCTTAAAGTTTTCAAAGCGGCGTAAACCCAAGCATCGTCATAATCTTCGCAAGCCTGCTGAATTTGCTTTAGATATTTAGCTAAATATTCGGCATCTTCGGGCGTTTCGATAATGTCGGCTTTTGCCTGTAATTTGGCGGCTGCTGGACGCAACTTTGTTACTACATTCTGCAAAATTTGCATAAAATTTTCAGTTTGCGATTCTATATAATCAGAATCCGCCGCATTGCCCGCTTCTTCCAATAATTGTGCCGCTCTAATTTTGTCGGCGGATTCGCCTATGTTGAGCAGCGCCGACCGCATAGAATGCACCGTTATTGTGAATAATTTTATATTTTCTGCCGATAAATCCGACAACGTTGCGTGCATTGTTTTTATTGCTTTTTCCGCATCTCGACAAAATATATCCGCCATTTTGGAATCCACTTCCATTGCCGTTTCGATATTTTGCGGCGTTTTTGCCAAATTTTCCTTGTATTCGATATTGTTTGCGTTAAAATTATTCGCCGCTTTTTCATTGTATATTTTATCTTCCGCTATTTTCGCATCCTCGGGACGTTTATCTCGGATAAATTTGTGCAGCGTTTCGTCCAATACGGTAACGTCAATCGGCTTGGAAATAAAGCCGTCAAAGCCGTTTTGCTGGAACATATCGGCGTTTCCTGCTATTGCGTTCGCTGTTAATGCCACAATCGTGCCTTTATAGCCCCTTTCGCGGATTTTTCTTGTTGTTTCTATTCCGTCCATTTTTGGCATCATGTGATCCATAAAAATTATATCGTATGCTTGGGATTTTTCTGCATTTTCTAACTGTTCGTCCACTTTGTCAATCGCCG
>WRKG01000247.1 GCA_009778185.1 Bacillota bacterium | reverse complement strand
AATTTTGCAACGTGATTTTCAAAATGCGAAAATTGGGTTGACCATATTATCTGAATTTGGAGGAGCTAGCGGTAAACGCAACAAAAAAATACTAAATCTACTGCAAAACAAAAAGCAACTACAAGCAATAATGCAAGAAAGAGGATTGTCAACCGACAGCCAATATTACAAAGAAATCTCAAAAGCAATAACGCAATCACTAGTAAAGGAGTAAAATTCATGAAAATTCTCAAACCAATAATTACAATAATAATTTTATATATAGTGGCACAAATAATTTTGGCATCACTATTTCCGCAAGGCGAGGTAATGCAATCCCTAATAAACGCCGTTTTAATCGTCTCACTTATGTTAGGAGTAGTAACTTTGCTGTTTGGAGGCAGATTTTCCCCGCTTGTTCCCATTTCAAAAACTATGGGCTTAATAATCGGCTTGGTGCTGTTTACGATTTTTGTCGCTCTGTTCACAGGCACAGGCGACGATATAGCAACCACTTTTATCACAAATATAATCCCATTTGGCGGAATTATCAACACAATTTTCGGCGATGGCTCGTTGCCGTCGCAGGTCAACTTTGCAAGAGATACGGCAAAATTTTTCTTGCAAATGCTGCTCAATCCCATAATCACAGGATTAACCTATGAATTTATCTACCGCCGCAAGCAAGAAATCGATGAAAGTACCGATAAATACAGCAAATATCTGTATTCTAAATTTATGGACGTTGTGAATAAATCGGATTATTATCAAAGCGGTGAACTTTTGGAAAAGTTTAATTGCAGTAAAATTTTATCAGAATTTTTCGGCGTAATTTACGCAGTTTACGCCGCAACGTTTGTGTTTAACGGCTTGATTATGCTGTTACAAGAAAATTTTGGAGTAGGCGATTTTGTATTAAGTTTAATTATATTTGTGATAATTATCGGCTTAATATTGCTTGCGTGGCGTTCGCCCATTTTGCGAATGGATTTGCAACCAAGAATAATCGGTCTTTTTTTGCCACAAGGAAAGTTGCTTTTAATCAATTTGATTTTCAACATCGTAAAAATGATTTTTATAAATATTGGATTAGTTTTGATTGTTCGCTGGTTAGCAGGAAGTTAGCAAAAACCACAATTCCCGCCATTTAACATTGCATTTCCCTAAAAAATATGCTATAATATATGAAAGAAAAACATTTAGGAGGCAAAAAAAATGGCAAATACAGAAATAATGCACCAACAAAAAACCGCAAAACTAGGCGAAGATTCCAACAAAAACTTCGCCCAAATTTTGCTCACCCCAATTAAATTTGAGGAAAACAACGAAATCTACCAAATTTCCGCAAATTTAATCAATATCGGCGGAGAATCCCAAGTATACCACGCAACAAGCCCAAGCGGCGAAAAATGCGCTGCCAAAATCGATACATCGGGCTTTTTGTACAAACCCGAAAATCGGGAAAATCGCACGCAAGTGGTAAAATTTTTGCGGGAACACGCCGATTACAAGCAGTTTCACATAATGCCGCTGTTGGCGACAGGCACGGTCAACATCGCAGGCGAAGACGGGCTTGCATTGCCCTATCCAGTGGATATTTTTCCATATTGCCCAAACGGCGATTTGGAGCAGTTGACAAAAAGCGGCAAAAAATTCTCCTATGCAGAGTTGAAAAACAGGATAATTCCCGCTCTGTGCAAGGCTTTGCACGCAATCCACACAAACAATCTTATCCACCGAGATATTAAACCCGCCAATTTATACGAACTGGACGGCGAAATAGTAATTGGCGACTTCGGAACAGCGGTATTCATGGCAAACGGCGAAGACGATACCGTTCGCACAGAACTCGCGCGCCGTACAATCGGCTACACCGCCCACGAGGTAACTTCTCGTTACGCCAAAAAAGCATCCGACTATTTTTCGCTGGGCTGCACGCTCGCCACGCTGTACAACGGCAAACATCCATATTCCACCCTTTTGGAGAACGAAACAGAATTTGCTTTCTATGCAATAATGACATCGCAGGGCATGATAATGGATTACGAAAATGGCGACGAACCGCTTAAACACTTTATCGACGCTTTAGTTCGCATGAACTGGACAGAGCGTCCAAAACACGCCGAAATAATCAAGTGGTTGGAGGATGATTCGCTGCTTTTTGGCGGCAAAGTGGCGGCTAGTGGCTGGCAAACGCCGTTCAAATTCAGCAACACGCTAGATTGCTACAATAAACAAGAATTAGCCGCGGCAATAGTTGCCGATTGGGAGCAAGGCAAGCGTTATCTATACAATGGGCAAATTCGCAGTCATTTGCAATCCGAGGCATTTTTGCAGGATAGAATCGACTGGTTGACAGAAGTATCGCCAACCGCCAAAAATCACGATTTAACACTTTCGCAATTTCTGCACGATTTGCTAGACGGCGGAAATCTAGTTTGGCGCGGAAAAGAATTTGCGGATTTATCGGCAATATCGGCGTATATGTGGCAAAATGAGCAGAAAAAATCCTCCGATAATGACGTTTCGGCGGATATTATCCAAATGTTAAAAGATAAATATTTATCTTGGAAGATGGAGGAAACCAAAAAAATAAGGAATTTGTCCGATAATTTGCGAACCTCCATTCGGGAAAATCTGCCAAAAATAAATGCAATCGAGCAGCTTGTTCAGGAATATCCCAAGTTTGCCTATTATTACGCCATGTTCACGTGGAGCAAACAGCCATTAGCAGGCACAGCAGACGACCTATTTAAGTCCCATTTCACAAACTCGCCCAACTTTTTTAAGAATGCGAAACAGATAAAAGACAACCTCTATATTTGGGCGGCGATTGCGGCAATGGGCTTTTTGGAGCAGGTTAAAGCGTTGCAGGGCAAACTTGACAGCAATAAAGATTTCCGACAAAGCATCAACGACATATATTTTCTGTTTGAGAGCGTTTGCGACGACAAAATGGCGGTACGCAGTCATTATCTAAAATGCAGTCCGAAAGCGTATTTGTATGTTTTGCAACAAAATTTGCAACTGTATGCGGCAGAATCGAGCGATGTCAAAAAATTAAAGGAGAACATTGAGAAAATTCAACTTTCAGAAGATATGAGTTTGGCGGAACTGGAAAACAGTTTTACCCAGTTGAGCGGACATTTTGTGAATTATCCGAATTTGCTGGATTTATTGCGAGAAACGGCAACAGATAGCGAAATTACTAAAATCAAATCTTCCGTGGCTGTTAAGGCACAACCTGCAATAAAAATTGGCGAAATAATCCCATTTTCTGGTTACAAATGGCGGGTGCTAGATATTCAAGAAAATCAAGCCTTGCTTTTAAGTGATTTGATATTGGAAAAACGTGAGTACCATGAGAAAAGCGAGCCTATAACGTGGGAAAACTGCACTCTTCGCCATTATCTTAACAACGATTTTTACAATAAACTTTCCGATAAAAGCCAAATAGCCAAAAGATTTATAGCCAACAAGGATAATCCTTATAATGGAACATCTGGCGGAAATAGCACAACGGATTTTATTTTTTTATTAAGCATTGAAGAAATAGTAAATTATCTTGGAAACGGGAACAGCGATATGGAGACGCTAGCAAAACAAAGGAACATTAACGACCAAAATAATAATAAACGAATTGCCAGAGATAGCTCTGGCTCGGTTGCGTGGTGGTGGCTGCGGTCGCCGGGCCTCGTTATTAATAATGGTGGTGTCTACATAAGCTCCAACCTCTTTGTGTCGTTAGCTGGCGGAGTGCGCCCCGCTTTGTGGCTAAATCTTTAATCTAAAATCTTTTAATCTTTTAATCAGCCACGAAGCGGCAAAAAGCTTTCCACGAAGTGGAAAATCTAATCCACAGAGCAAAAACATAATAAAACCTAGAAAGAGGTAATAAAATGGCAAAAACAGAAATAATGCACCAACAAAAAACCGCAAAACTGGGCGAAAATGCCAACGAAAACTTCGCCCCAATTTTGCTTGCACCGATTGAATTTGAAGAAAACGGCGAAATCTACCAAATTTCCACAAATTTAATCAATTTCGGCGGAGAATCGCAAATTTATCACGCAACAAGCAGCAATGGAGCAGAATGTGTTGCAAAAATCGGCACTTCCGTGTTGACATCTACCAATAAAATTAACCGCCAGTTGGTGGTAAAATTCTTAAAGGAACATGGAGAATACCGTAAATTTCACATAATGCCGCTGTTGGCAAGTGGCGAAATCAACTTGCGCGATTCCGATGACCGAGAATTGCCCTATCCCGTGGATATTTTCCCATATTGCCCAAACGGCGATTTGAAACGATTGACACAAAACGGCAAAAAGTTTTCTTATGCGGAATTAAAAAACACGGTAATTCCCGCTCTGTGCAAGGCTTTGCACGCAATTCACGAAAACAACATTATCCACCGAGATATAAAGCCCGACAATATCTACGAACTGAACGGCGAAATTGTGGTTGGCGACTTTGGAACAGCGGTATTCACGGCAAGCGACGAAGACGATACCGTCCGCACAGAACTTGCACGCCGCACAATCGGCTACACCGCCCACGAAGTAACCGCCCGTTACGCCAAAAAAGCATCCGATTATTTTTCGCTGGGCTGTACGCTTGCCACGCTTTACAACGGCAAACATCCATATTCCGCCACTTTGGCAAACGAAACGGAATACATTTTTTACGAAAGCATGACAACCAAAGGAATGCTAATGGATTACCGCAAGGGCGACGAGCCGTTGAAAAGTCTAATCGATGCACTTGTTCGCATGAACTGGACAGACCGCCCAACGCACAACGACATTATGCTGTGGTTGGCGGACGAGCGAGCATTTTACGCCAAATTTGCAAGCAACAAAATCCCAATTACGGCGAAAAAAGACTGGCAAACGCCGTTCAAATTCAGTCAAACGCTGGAATGTTGGAGCAAAAGCGAATTAGCAACAGCAATAATTGCCGATTGGGAGCAAGGCAAGCGATATTTATATCGTGGGCAACTGCGAAATTTTCTGCAAGCCGAGCCATTTTTGCAGGACAAAATAGACAGAATAACCGAGGAATCGCCAACCGCACAAAATCAAGATTTTGGCTTGTCGCAATTTTTGCATTATTTATTGGACGGCGGAAATCTAGTTTGGAAAGGGCGGCAATATCGAGATTTGGCGGAAATATCGGCGGATATGTGGCAAAATCACAAGTCGCAAACATCTAGCAATTCGAGCGTTTCTAGCGAAATTACTGAAATGTTAGAAAGCGGCTATTTATCGTGGAAAATGAATGAAACCTCGCAACTTCCGCATTTATCGGCAGACAGAAAATCGGCAATCAAAACCAATCTACATTTGATAGAAGAGATTGAGCAACTTTACAAAGAATATCCCAATTTTGCCTATTATTACGCAATGTTCACGTGGAGCAACGAGCCGTTAGTAGGCACAGCAAACGATTTATTTAAGTCCCATTTTACAAACTCGCCCAACTTTTTCCAGAGTGCGAAACAGCTAAAAGACAACATATATCTTTGGGCGGCGATTGCGGCAATGGGCTTTTTGGAGCAGGTTAAAGCGTTGCAGGGCAAACTTGATAGCAACAAAGATTTCCGACAAAGCATCAACGACATATATTTTCTGTTTGAGAGCGTTTGCGGCGACAAAAAGGCGGTACGCAGTCATTATCTAAAATACAGCCCAAAATCGTACTTATATTGGTTACAGCAAAATTTGCAGTTGTATGCGTTCGAATCGCAATATGTCAAGAAATTAAAGGCGGATATTGAAAAAATCAAACTTTCGGAGAATATGAGTTTGGCAGAACTGGAAAGCAGTTTTACACAGTTGAATGGGCATTTTGCGAATTATCCGAATTTGTTGGAATTATTGCGGGAAACGGGTACATATAGCGAAATTGTTGAAACGCCGAAAGAAACAGCGAAAATCTCGGATTATGTGGAACAAGAAGAAATTTGCGACGATTGTTTAGGCTCTGGGATAAATATATCAGGAACTCTTATGACGGGACGAAAATGTGCAAAATGCAACGGCACGGGCAAAATTATGGTCGAAAGCGTAAAATCAAAAAATAGGATTATTCTGGACGATAATCCATTTGGTGATACTGCGGGCTTTATTAGTAGCTTTTTTGGAGGTTTGAAAATTTAGCATATACTAAATCAAATTAAAAAAATGCGGGCGGATATTATCCGCCCCTACGGTTGCAATTTGTAGGGGCGGATATTATCCGCCCGTTTTCTCCTATATAACATTACATTTCCCCAAAAACATTGCGTTTCCCCAAAAACATTGCATTTCCCCCAAAAATATGCTAAAATAACAAAACAGAAAAACAACAAAACATAAAAAACAACAGGAGGCAAATAAAATGGCAAAAACCGAAATAATGCAACAACAAAAAACCGCAAAACTGGGCGGAGATTCCAACGAAAACTTCACTCAACTTTTGCTTGCTCCCATTAAATTTGAGGAAAACGGCGAAACCTACCAAATTTCTACAAATTTAATAAACATCGGCGGAGAATCGCAAATTTATCACGCAACAAGCACCAGCGGAGCAGAATGTGCCGCCAGAATCGACACATCTGGCTTAATGTACAAAGTCGCCGAGCGTGAAAATCGTGTGCAAGTGATAAAATTCCTAAAATCCCACACGAATTACAAGCAGTTTCACATAATGCCGCTGTTGGCGACAGGCACGGTAAACATCGCAGGCGAAGACGGGCTTGAATTGCCCTATCCAGTGGATATTTTCCCATATTGCCCAACTGGCGATTTGGAGCAGTTGACACAAAACGGCAAAAAATTTTCCTATGCGGAACTGCAAAACAAGATTATTCCCGCTCTGTGCAAGGCTTTGCACGCAATCCACGCAAATAATCTTATCCACCGAGATATTAAACCCGCCAATATCTACGAACTGGACGGCGAAATCGTGATTGGCGACTTCGGAACGGCGGTATTTACGGCAAGCGACGAAAACGAAACCGTCCGCACAGAACTCGCGCGCCGCACAATCGGCTACACCGCCCACGAGGTAACTTCTCGTTACGCCAAAAAAGCATCCGATTATTTTTCGCTGGGCTGTACGCTTGCCACGCTGTACAAGGGCGAACATCCATATTCCGCCACTTTGGCAAACGAAACGGAACATATTTTTTATGAACTGATGACAACCAAAGGAATGCTACTGGATTATCAAAAGGGCGACGAGCCGCTGAAAAACCTAATCGATGCACTTGTCCGCATGAATTGGCAAGACCGCCCAACGCATGACGACATTATGCTGTGGCTGACGGACGAGCGGGCATTTTTCGATAAATGTATCGCCAAATTTGCGAGCAACAAAATCCCAATGGAAAAAGACTGGCAAACGCCGTTCAAATTTAGCAACACGCTCGAATGCTGGAGCAAAAGCGAATTAGCGGCGGCAATAATTGCCGATTGGGAGCAGGGCAAACGTTATTTATATAATGGGCAACTGAAGAGTTTTCTGAAAATTGAGCCATTTTTGCAAGATAGAATCGATTATCTTACGGAAGAATCGCCAACCGCCAAAAATCACGATTTAACACTTTCGCAATTTCTGCACGATTTGTTGGACGGCGGAAATCTATTTTGGCGCGGAAAAGAATTTGCGGATTTATCGGCAATATCGGCGTATATGTGGCAAAATGAGCAGCAGAAATCCTCCGATAATGACGTTTCGGCGGATATTATCCAAATGCTAAAAGATAAATATTTATCGTGGAAGATGGCGGAAACCAAAAAAATAAGAAATTTGCCCGATAATTTGCGAACGTCCATTCGGGAAAATCTGCCAAAAATAAATGCAATCGAGCAGCTTGTTAATGAACATCCCAATTTTGCCTATTATTACGCAATGTTCACGTGGAGCAAAAAGCCCTTAGCAAGCACCGCAGACGACATATTTAAGTCCCATTTTGCGGATTCGCCAAATTTTCTTCAGGGTGCGAAACAGCTAAAAAGCAACATATATCTTTGGGCGGAGATTGCGGCAATGGGCTTTTTGGAGCAAATTAAGGCGTTAAAAACCAAACTTGACAGCAACAAAGATTTCCGCCAAAACATCAACGACATATATTTTTTGTTTGAGAGCGTTTGCGGCGACAAAATGGCGGTACGCAAGCATTATCTAAAGTACAGCCCAAAAGCGTATTTGTATGGGTTGCAACAAAATTTGCAAATGTATGCGGTAGAATCGAGCGATGTCAAAAAATTAAAGGCGGACATTGAGAAAATTCAATTTTCGGAGAATATGAGTTTGGCAGAACTGGAAAACAATTTTACCCAGTTGAGCGGGCATTTTGCGAATTATCCGAATTTGCTGGAGTTGTTGCGGGAAACGGCGACATATGGCGAAATTATTGAAACGAAATCTTCCGTGGCTGTTAAGAAGCAACCTGCAATAAAAATTGGCGAAATAATCCCATTTTCTGGCTACAAATGGCGAGTGCTAGATATTCAAAATAATCAAGTCTTGCTTTTAAGCGATTTGGTATTGGAAGAACGTAGTTATCATAAAAACGGCGGAAATATAACCTGGGAAAAATGCTCTCTTCGCCATTATCTTAACAACGATTTTTTCAATAAACTTTCCGACAAAAGCCAAATAGCAATAAAAACTATAGCCAACAATGATAACCCTTATCATGGAACATCAGGCGGAAACAACACAACCGATTGTATTTTTTTATTAAGCCTTGAAGAAGTAGTAACTTATTTTGGAAATGGAAAAAGCGATATGGGTAAGCTAAAAAGTCAAGGATATGTTAGCGACCAAAATAATAAGAAACGAATAATTGCCAGAGATAGATATGGCTCGGCTGCGTGGTGGTGGTTGCGGTCGTCTGGCTACTATAGGTATAATGCCGCCAATATTGATGGTGACGGCTCTGTCCATGCCAACAGCTATATCAGTGTGTCTGAAATTGGCGGCGTTCGTCCCGCTTTATGGCTAAATCTTTAATCTTTTAATCAGTTTGTAGGGGCGGATATTACCTGCCCGTCAGCAGGCGGGTCCGCCCGTTTTTTCTCTACAACCGTTTTCTCCTATATAACATTGCATTTCCCAAAAAATATGCTATAATAAATATGCTACAATATATGAAAGAAAAAACAACAGGAGGCAAAAAAATGGCAAAAACCGAAGTAATGCAAATACAAAAAACCGAAAAACTAGGCGGAAATTCCACCGTAAACACAAATCCAATCTTGCTTGAACCGCTAGAATTTACCGCAAAAACCGCCGATAAATCCACCGAAACCTACAAAATTTCCGCAAATTTAATCAGCATCGGCGGAGAATCCCAAGTATACCACGCAACAAGCCCAAGCGGAGCAAAATGCGCCGCCAAAATCGATACATCGGGCTTGATGTACAAGGCTGTCAACCGTGAAAACCGCGCGCAAGTGATAAAATTTTTGCGGGAACACGCCGATTACAAGCAGTTTCACATAATGCCGCTGTTGGCAACAGGCACAGTCAACATCGAGGGCGAAGATGGCTTTGCATTGCCCTATCCAGTGGATATTTTCCCATATTGCCCAACTGGCGATTTGGAGCAGTTGACAAAAAGCGGCAAAAAATTTTCCTATGCGGAGTTGAAAAATAGGATAATTCCCGCTCTGTGCAAGGCGTTGCACGCAATCCACGCAAACAATCTTATCCACCGAGATATTAAACCCGCCAATTTGTACGAACTGGACGGCGAAATTGTGGTTGGCGACTTTGGAACAGCGGTATTCACGGCGGACGGCGAGGACGAAACCGTCAAAACGGAACTCGCACGCCGCACAATCGGCTACACAGCCATCGAGGTAACGGCGAGTTACGCCAATACAGCGTCCGATTATTTTTCGCTGGGCTGCACGCTTGCCACGCTGTACAAGGGCGAACATCCATATTCCACCATTTTGACGAACGATACGGAATTTGCTTTCCATTCAACAATGACAGAAAAAGGCATTATGCTAGATTACAAAAATGGCGACGAACCGCTGAAAAACCTAATCGATGCTCTGGTTCGCATGAACTGGACAGAACGTCCAAAACACGCCGACATAATTAACTGGTTGGCGGACGATTCTGTGCTTTTTGGCGGAAAAGTTACAGTTGCGGCGGCGGCGGACAACTGGCAAACGCCGTTCAAATTCAGCAAAACGCTCGAGTGCCGAAACAAGAAAGAATTAGTGGCGGCAATAGTTGGCGATTGGGAGCAGGGCAAGCGTTATCTATACAATAGGCAAATCCACAGGCATTTGCAAGCCGAGGCATTTTTGCAAGATAGAATCGACTGGCTAACAGAATCATCGCCAACCGCCCAAAATCACGATTTAACGCTATCGCAATTTATGCACGATTTACTGGACGGCGGAAATCTATTTTGGCGGGGAAAAGAATTTGCGGATTTATCGGAAATATCGGCGTATATGTGGCAAAATGAGCAGAAAAAATCCTCCGATAAGGACGTTTCGGCAAATATTATCCAAATGTTAAAAGATAAATATTTATCGTGGAAAATGGTTGAAACCTTGCGAGATAAAAATTTGCCCCAAAATATGCGAACGCAAATAAATGAAAATCTCCCAAAAATAAGGGCGATTGAGGAACTTTCAAACGAGTATCCCAATTTTGCCTATTATTATGCAATGTTCGCCTGGAGCAGCAATACAAAGCAACTAACAGGCACAGCGGACGAAATTTTCAAGAAAAAATTCACAAATTCGGCGGATTATTTTGAGAGTGCAATAAAAACCATCGACGACGATTACATTTGCGGCGCGATTGCGGCAATGGGATTTATGGAGCAAATTAAGGCGTTAAAAGCCAGTTTTAAGACAAACAGCCCATTGCAAAAGGTCGGCGAGTTATATTTCCTGTTTGAGCATATTTGCGCCGATAAAATCGCCGTCCGCCGACATTATCTAAAATACAGCCCAAAAGCGTATTTGTATTGGCTGCAACAAAATTTATCGCTGTACGAGTTTCACTCTGCCGATGCGAAAAATATAAAGGCGGGCATGACGAAAGTCCAAATTTCCGAGGAAATGGCATTGACCGAACTAGAGAAAAGTTTCAACCAGTTGGGCGGATTTTTTGTTGACTTTCAAAAATTGTTCCAAGGGGATTTTGTGATAGCCTGCTTGGGATTAACCAAAGGTTTAGAGCGGCACGGCGAAATTACGGCAACGCAAGCCGATGCGTTTTTCTTAAACGATTATTTATGGGAAGATGTGCCTTTTGGATTTGGGCGGAATTTGGGGCTTGCGGCTCCATCAAAGCAAGTTGTCAATCGTAAAAGCCATGCAGAAATGCCCGATTATAGCCTTTTGTGGCGTGAAATTGGTCGCTGGGATAATGCAAAATGGGAAGAGTTTGACCGCCGAGAAGAGCAACTGGAATATCAACATTACAAATCTTTCAAAACGTTTGTAAATGCTGCTAACGATTCGCCAAATTATTCTGGATATTTATCTAGCGACAGACCGTCCAACAATTTAATTTTCCGCAAAAAGGAACTTAAAAAATATGAAAGCACGATTTACAACATCACTATCGACCAACTTTTGCAAAATTATTTCCACCAAGCACAAACAGGCTTGACAATATTATCCAAACTAGGCAGAAATAGTTTCAAACTCAATGAAACCGCAAAAACTATACTTAATCAAAAGGGTTTATTGGGTGCAATAGCCGAGTTAAACCAATTAGCCGAAAAGGAATTGACAAGCGGTAAAATTTTTCAAACTGCACTAGATTTGTTGCAAAACGAGGAAAAATTAAAGGCAACCATGCAAGAAAAAGGATTGCCACAAACTAATTCCATTATTGCAGAACTGCTGAAACCGCAAATCTTTTGGGGTATCGGCGAAATAGTCCCATTTGGCGGCTACCAATGGCGAGTGCTGGCTATGAAAAATAATCAAGTCTTGCTTTTGAGTGAATTTATATTAGGAAGTCGTCAGTATAATAGCGGCGGCGGAAGGGTAGCCTGGAAAGACTGCTCGCTCCGAAAATATTTGAATGGCGAATTTTACAATAAATTTGTTGAAAAAGATAAAATCGTCAAGAAAAATATTAGGACTGTGGGCAACACTACATCTGATAGTATTTTTCTTCTTGACCGTGAAGAAGTACAGAGCTATTTTCAGAACGACTATCAACGTGTTGCAAGAACTAAACAAAACGGCAATGCTATATGGTGGTGGTTGCGAGAAGATTATAATTGCGATGGAGATGCTTATGGTATCAACGAGAGCGGCAATAATCACTACGCTGGGATTGGTAATAGTCACGGAGTTCGCCCAGCGTTGTGGATAAATTTATAAAATAACGGTATAATTCAAATCCTAAAAAATTTTTAACGGGTCAAGGGGCGAAGCTCCTTGCGGGGGGTGTGGGGGGCAGCGTCCCCCACGGTTTTGAAGTTGTTTGAGTATAAAAACAGGGGAGGTTTTACAATGAAAAATTTTACCAAAGAGGAGCGTAGTTGGATTTTTTACGACTGGGCAAATTCTGTGTTTGCGACAATAATGGTTGCGGCGGTTTTTCCAACTTTTTTTGTTGGCATAGCTGGCGGCGAAGATACACCTGGCAGTATGTGGTGGGCAATCGGAATCGTTGTTGCACGTGTTACGGTTGGCTTGGCTGCTCCGTTTATCGGTGCGTTGATTGATTACAAGGGCTACAAAAAACGAATGTTTATTGTCTTTTTGGCTTGTGGCGGAATTTTCACGCTATTTACAGCCTTTGTTAGCGAATGGCAAATGTTGCTTTTGGGCTATATTTTGGCAAATATTTTTTATTCTGTGTGCAACCAAATTTACGACTCGTTTTTGCCCGACGTTACCACAAACGACCGCATGGATGTTGTAAGTGCCGCAGGTTTCGGTTATGGCTACATCGGCGGAAGTACAATCCCGTTTATTATCAGCATTATCTTAATCCTATTCGGCGAAAACGTGGGAATTGACGCAGTTTTGGCGGTGCGGTTATCCGTTATTTTAACCGCTGTTTGGTGGATGATATTTTCTATTCCGATAATAAAAAATGTCCACCATAAATATGGAAAAGATAAACCTGAAAAAGGTTTGTTTGTGGAATCGTTCAAAGCGATTATCAGTACAGCGAAAAAAATCATTGCAAACAAGCCAGTTTTCGCCTTTATCATTGCCTATTTTTTCTACATAGACGGCGTGGGAACAGTTATAAATATGGCAACAGCATACGGCGCAGAGTTGGGGCTTGGCACAACTGGAATGATTGGCGCACTGTTTGTAACGCAAGTTGTGGCGTTTCCGTTTAGTTTGCTTTTTGGTAAATTGAGCCGCCGCACAAATCCAGTAAATCTCATTACTGCCGCCATTGTCATATATTTTTGCATTTGCGTTGTCGGCTTTATTATGGGATTTGGCTTGGAAGAAAACTTTTTCGGCGTAGAAACGGCAACCGTGCTATTTTGGATATTGGCGTTTATGGTAGGCACTGTACAGGGCGGAATACAAGCAATATCTCGCTCTACGTACAGTAGGCTTATCCCAGCGGAGCAAAGCGGCGAATATTTTGGCTTTTTTGAAATTTTCGGCAGATTTTCCGCTATACTTGGGCCCGCATTGTATGCTATAATGTTAAATGTAACTGGCAGAGCAAGTTTTTCGATTTTGTCTGTCGTGGCTGTTTTCCTTGTGGGATTGATTATTTTGTCCAGTGCAAGAAAAAGCCTTATTGCTCAATTTAACGCCTAATTTTGGCGTTGTCAAAAATTAAAAGGAGTGGTTTTATGATAGTTTTGTTAGTACAATTTAAGGTTGACCAAGCGAAAAAAGCCGATTTTTTGGCGTTCTTCGATAAATTGGGAATCCCATCGCAAGCAGAAGAAGGTTGCATTGAGTACACTTTGTACGAGGATATTGACAACCCTTGCAATTTCAGCCTTTTAGAAAAATGGAAAGACCAAGCCGCAATAGATTTCCACAATGCAACGCCGCATTTTAAAACTCACGCACCAATGTTACGCGAATTTGCTGGCGACACAATCACTGTAAAAAGATACGCACCTGCAAAATAGGCATTTAGGAGGGTAAAAACATGAAAATGGTACACACATCGTACAGGGTAAAGGATTTAGACGCATCGTTAGATTTTTACAAAAAGGCGTTTAACTTTAGCGAAAGCCGCCGCCGCGATTTTCCCGAGCATAAATTTACGCTAGTATATTTGACCTTACCAGGCGATTCTTACGAACTAGAATTAACGTACAACTTTGATCATGCCGCCTACAATTTAGGCGATGGTTACGGGCATATAGCAATAGCAACCGATAATTTAGAAGAATTACACGAAAAGCAAAAAGCCGCAGGGTTCAAAGTAACCGATTTATACGGCTTGCCAGGAACTCCGCCGTCGTATTATTTTATCTCGGATCCCGACGGCTACGACATCGAAGTTATACGTAGCAATTATTAACGCCAATCAGCAGTTGAATTTATATAAAATTTTTGGCGTTTGTTGTGTGGGCGAATGATATTCGCCCATACATTTTTAACAAATATGAGAACAAATGTTGACAATTTGCATTTGCCTACAACGTACGAGCAGATTCGCTCCTTGTAAAGTACCGTTCTAATGCAATATAATTGCAACTTTTGGTTGACGTTAAACGCAATTTTTCAACCTCTATTTTGAATGGAGAAATCAAAATGCAGCTAAAAATAAAAAAAATTCACAAAGATGCAATTTTGCCGTCCAAATTTTACCCAGGCGATGCAGGTTTCGATATATTTTCGGTAGAAGAAACGCAGGTAAACGTGGGAGAATCGGCATTGATAAAAACAGGAATAATACTAGAGTTACCGCCACAAACAGAGGCACAAATACGTCCACGCAGTGGGCTTGCCTTAAAACACGCAATAACCGTGCTAAATTCGCCAGGCACAATAGACGAAGGTTACCGCGGAGAAATTTGTGTAATTTTAATAAATCACGGCAAAACGGCGTTTCAAGTAACAAAAGGAATGCGTATTGCACAAATGGTAATTCAGCCAGTGCTATCAGTTGACATCGTTGAAGTTGCCACAATTAGCGAAAGTAATCGTGGCGAGTTAGGGTTTGGTTCATCTGGTAAGTAGATTTGGTTATTTCAAAAATAAAAAAATTTGCAAAAGGTTGCCTTTGCAATAAAATAATATGTGCTAAAGAATAAATCAATCTAATAAAAAATGGGCGGATATTATCCGCCCACATTTTTTGTCAATTTGACTTACTATAATACATTGATGTATGCAAGTACGAATGTACGATTTATTTTTTAGCGATAATTTAGTCTATCTTCACGGTACGCACGAAAATCATTGCATTGTGAATCATAGTTCTCATAATCAATATCTCTAGTAGGCATTGTTAGCCATTCTATCAAAATATCGTGTTCTCTGGAAACAAGTTCTTTATCGTAGCCTATGTAAAATGTTAGTTTTTCTTTGTCAGTTTTCAACAAAATTTCAATAATCCATTCACCAGATGGTTTTTCATAAAATAGTACCCGTTCTATCGAGTCGGCATTTAGCAAATCTCGTGTATCGTTTTCTTCAAGGTGTATTGGTAGCAATCTCATTGTTGCACCTCCTTCCATATTTCTGAATTTTCGTCTAAATCTTCGTTGTCGGGCAATAGATTAAACAAAAAGCAGTCAATCAAGCCATTTATATATGTTTCCGAAACTTTAGGCGTTTCTTTTTTGTAGTATATATACAGCAAGCCGATAACTTTGTTTTCTCTGGCAACCAAATAAACTACTCTGTAGCCGTTGGATTTGCCAACTTTTGTGTCCTCGTTGGGTAGCCGTTTTTTGTAGACTTCGTGCGGAACTGGCTCGGCACTTCGTTTTAGTAGGCTACCCGAAAAATTGCCAACTTCTAACTCTGAAATTAAATCGTCTATCTGTTGAGGCAACTTTCTAAATTTCTTCTTCTTTACGAATCTAACAACTTCTTTGTCAAAGTCGTCTATTGTTTCTGCAAAATAAACTTGTATTTCGTTATTCATCGTCCAATTCCTCCGCCATTTTTTTCCATTCTGCTACTTTTTCACGTGCGTTGCCTTTTATCGGCTTGCCACTTTGTAGCAATTTCAACATTCCGCCGTATGAACGCAAAAATCCTCTTGCAAACTCTTCTCTTGTGATAATGTGGTCTTCTTCCAAGATTTTGTTGTCTTCCATAAGAGCAACTCCTTTCAGTCTTCAAGTTCTTCCGCCATTTTTATCCATTCCGCTATTTTTTCATGGATATTATTTTTCGGCTTTTCATGCCCAAGCATAATCGGTGCAAATTGTCGCAACGCCCTTGTTAATTTTCGTGCAAATTCCTCTTTGGTAAGAAAATCGTAATCTTCTTCTTCAAAAATTTTGTTGTCTTCCATAAAAACAACTCCCTTCAGTCCGATTCTTCCGTTTCCTCGTTGTCTGGCAATAAGCCAATCAAAAAGCCCTCAACTAAGTTGTTAATATGTTTTTCTGGTAAGCTGGGCGTTTCTTTTTTATAATATATGTCTAGCAAACCGACAACTTTATTTTCGGTGGCAACTAGGTAAACTACTCTATAGCCATTGGATTTACCTGTTTTTGTGTCCTCGTTCGGTAGCCGTTTTTTATAGACTTCATGCGGAACTGGTTCAATCTCTCGTTTTAGCAAATTGCCTGAAAAATTTCCGTCTTTTAGCTCTGCAATTAAATCTTTTATTTGCAATGGCAATTTTCTAAATTTTTTCTTCCTAACAAATCGCACAACTTCTTTTTCAAAATCGTCTATTGCCTCAATAAGATAGGCTTGTATTTCGTTATTCATTGTCCAGTTCCTCCGCCATTTTTATCCATTCATCCACTTTTTCAAGTGCATTGCCTTTTATCGGTTCGCCACTTTGTAGCCTTTTCAAGAAGTTCTTGTACGAGTTATTCAAATTCCGCACAAACTCGTCCCTTGTGATAAGATTGTCCTCTTCGAAAGTATCCCAATCTTCTATAAATTCGTCAAAATCAACCTTTTCCATTAAAACCCCTCCTATTTTTGGGAAAATTTGGGCGGAACAATCCGCCCAAACCTAGCCAATCGGCAAACCTGCCAATCAGCCCAAATTTCCCTTTTCAAAATCCAACAGCCAGCGTTTTGTCTCCAAGCCGCCGCCGTA